>CAZXBV010000051.1:0-8438 GCA_964639155.1 uncultured Methanotrichaceae archaeon | reverse complement strand
GAATAATGGACTTGAGCAAACACGTGAGCCTCAACATCAACGTGAGAGGTGTTGAGCCCTCTGCAACTTTGGCCATCAACGAGCGATGCAAACGGCTCCAATGCGAAGGACGAAGGATCTACAACATGGGACTGGGCCAGTCTCCATTTCCGGTGCCAACCCCCGTCGTCAACGCCCTCAAGCTCTACGCCCACGAGAAAGACTACCTACCGGTAAAGGGCCTTCCGGCGCTCAGAGACGCCGTGGCCGAATTTCACCAGCGCAAAGACAACGTAGACGCAAACCCCGACCTCACCCTCGTCGGCCCCGGATCTAAAGAGCTTATGTTCATACTCCAGCTCGTCTATTATGGCGAGATCGTGGTGCCAACCCCCGCCTGGGTCTCTTACGTCCCCCAAGCCCAGATCCTCGGAAAGAAAGTCAGGCTTCTCCACACCAGTTACGACGAGAAATGGCACATAACCCCCGAACGGCTCGAACAATTCCTCGAAAGCGAACACGACGTCTACAGGCCCCGAATCCTGGTGCTCAACTACCCCGGAAACCCCGACGGCTTGACCTACCAACCAGGAGAGCTAAAAGAGATCGCAAAGGTCGCGAGGGACTACGAAGTGATCCTCTTGTCTGACGAGATCTACGGCCAGATCCACCACAAAGGCGAACACGTCTCAGTGGCCCGGTTTTACCCTGAAGGGACGATCATAAGCTCGGGCCTTTCCAAATGGTGTGGCGCTGGCGGCTGGCGGCTTGGAACCTTCACATTCCCGCCAGATCTCGACTGGCTCCTCGATGCCATGACCACTGTTGCCAGCGAAACTTACACCGCAGTCAGCGCTCCAATCCAATACGCTGCAGTCCACGCATTCCAGGGCGGTGTCACCATCGAGCGATACCTCTGGCACGCAAGAAGGGTCCTCGACGCCCTCGGAAAAGAATACTACAGAATCCTCACCGAAGCTGGAATCAGGCTCCATCAACCTGAGGGCGGATTCTACCTCTTCCCGGACTTTTCGCTGCTTGGAAATAGGCTCGCAAAACAAGGGATAAATGACAGCGTCGAACTCTGCGAAAGGCTTCTTCAGGATACCGGAGTTGCGATCCTCCCTGGAACTTCGTTTGGCAGGCCTCCTCACGAGCTTACCGCCAGAATCGCCTACGTGAACTTCGACGGGTCAACGGCCCTCGCCTCCAGCGAAACCATCCCGCTCTACCAAGATCTCCCTCGAGATTTCATCGTCCAAAACTGCGGTGAGACCATTGAAGCAGCCCATAAGATCAAAGATTGGATCGGCAAAATGGGCGAAAATGTGCCGTCAAGCACTATCCTAGCCGAAAACCAATCGGATGAAACTACTCGGATCTCGGCAAAATAGCGCTTAACGATACGTCAAAAGATGGAACCGATGGATAGGAACCCGATAAAATAATCCGAGATAGACGGCGATCCCACAGATCGCACTCAATCTGTGGGATCAAATAGTCCCTCTCTTTTTTCGCTTTGTAGTGGTTAACGATACATTTCGGACAATTGTCGAACTCTCGTGAGTTCGACATTTTGGCCTATTCATATTGTTAAGCACTAATGTGAATCTGCTCTTCTAGTCACTCCTCATTATGTAACCGATGATCCTGCCGTAAGCGGGCCTGGCTATGAGCACGCCGATGAGAACACCTGCTATGGTGATCAAGGCAAAGCTCTTGAAAGCGCCAAAGCCCATGCCAAAGAGTGGCAACATGGCAACGATCGTGGTGAGGGCTGCGGCCATGATTATACCAAACGCGCTGGAGAGCCTGGCAAGATAGACCTTCCCGCTTGGAACCTTGCCCTCGTAGAGAACCTCGTCTGTTATGATGACGAGATGGTCAACGCCGGTACCGATCACGGCAATTATTCCGGCTATGCTGGCAAGGTCAAGCTGCCATCCCAAAAGTGCCGCAACTCCCAGCATCATGAGAACCTCGCTGAAAGATGTGCCCACCATAGGTAGCACGATCTTTGGCTCGCGATACCTAAAGAAGATGACAAATCCCACTGCAAGTATCGCCAAAAATCCGGCCGCAAAGACCTGTTTCTTGAACTGACTGCCTAAAGATGCGGTCACCTGGCCAGACCCAATGATCTCGACGTTAACGGGCAGGGCGCCCTCTCGAAGGTGGATGTAAAGCTCATGAGCCTTTCTGGAGGCCGCGTCTTCGCCACCGACCTGGGCCACCATGTTCCTGAGAGGTGCGACCTCAAGGCTCGCCGCGAGATCTTGGGCCAAAGGCGCGCTGAATATCTCTTCGTCGTCCAGGTGCATCGAGATGTAATGGGCCTCTCTATTCCTCGTGGCACCGGACTCTATTGCAGCCTTCTGGAATACCAGGGCACCTTCTTCAGACAGGCTGAAGGGAACGCCCCAACCGCCACCTCGCTCGCCCGTGGGCAGCTCTACGTTGACTATTTCAGACCCGTAAAGGACGTGCATAGTCTCGTTGCCCGTGGTCTGAATCCTGATCTCGAAGACGCCGGGCCTTCCCACAATCTCTTGGGCTGTGGCCACATCGACTCCGGCGAGGTCTATGAGGATGAAACTGTTATCGACAACTCTGACCTTTATGTCCTTTAACCCGAGCCGGTTGAGCTTCCTGTCTAAGACCTCTTTTGTCTCGTCAACGGTCTCTTCGGTCACTCCCTCTATGAAACCTTCCTCGGCGGGTGCGACCCTTCCGCCAACTGGAGCCAATATTTCGTCCAGCGACTCGCGGGTTACATCTGCCCTGATCTCATACATCAGACGCTCTTCTACTCTCACAGTCTTCACGTCTGCGTCCAACGACGACTGAAGATAGTTCACAATAACCGCAATGGGCGAGTCTGTGATGGTGATCCAGGTGACGTTCCCACGAGGCGTAATCTTGGCCTGAGCATAACCAAGGTCCTCTGTCAGATCTTGGGGCACCCGACCATCAACGGTGACCCGGAAGCTGTCAGCATCTTGGTGCTGTTCCACGTCGACGGATCTGCCCAATGCGTCCTCAAACTGCTTCTCGATAATTTGGACGGGGTCTGCCTCGATCTCGGCGATGGCGCCAAGGAGCTTTAGCTGAAGCCAGGATCCACCCTCGAGGTCGAGACCGTACTTGAGCCTTGACTGAAGGCCGTCATCCGAAGGAAGTGGTGCCAGAATCACCAAGGCCGCCACGATTGCAATAAAGTATATCACAATTCTGGGATCTTTTGTAAGTCCGCTCACCGTCTTTGCCTCCTCGATTTGTTGGAACGGCCCAGATACCATCTCAGGGCGTTGGCGTTCATGACCCAGGTGTTCATCACGTCTGCAACCAGGCCAAAGATGAGCACGATCGATATGTCAAACAGTATGTTGATCCTGGAGAATGTGTCCGAGACGAGATAAGAGAAAGTCGCCACGATGAACAGCACCAGTATTGCCGAAAGGGTGGTGCTGGTCATGGCAATCCCTGTCCTCAAAGCTCCTGCTATCTTCTCATCTACTTTGCCTTTTCTTTTCAGAACCCTGTTGTTCAGCAGGATGTTGCTGTCCACAGAATAGCCGATCAACATCAGCAACGCAGCCACCGTTCCGAGCGATAACTGGACACCAGTTAGGTTCATGCAGGCAGCGGCGATCGCGATGTCGGAAAAGGCTGAAAGAATGATCAGAAGAGAGACGATAGGTTTTCTGAATAGGGCAAATACCACTATCGCCATGAAGAGGAAGGACATTGGTATGTAGGTTCGGGCCTGCTCTTGGAGCCTCTTGCTGTAGACTGGCCCAAGGTAGCGAACCTCGGCATCCTCGTATTGGGACTCTATTAAGTTCGAGAGACTTCGGGCGTCATCGCTATCCATCGCGTCCATCTGGACCATGTACCTGTTGCCCACGTCTCTGATCTGCATTACAGGATAATCAGCCAGTTTCGCTGCGATCTGATCTTCAGTCTCGATTATGGGGACTGTAACTATCGTTCCCCCTGTAAACTCGACCCCAAGGTCGATTGGTGAGCCCGTGCTCTGATAAGTTATGCCCAAGACGATTAGAGCCAAAGCCAAAACCACGAGTGGAATGGCCATCATCTTCTTGGGTTCGTATTTGGAAATCAATAACTCTGGGTCCATGTAACCCTCCTTACAAACGCTATAACTAATCCTTGCAGATATATTTACACGCCGTCACATAAACAGGAATTTTAGGTCAGGCAGACCTATTTTATCGTCGGCAAAGCAGGCTTATTTCTTCTCCCATTTCTCAAGGTTTGCCACCTGAGAGAGTGTCTTTCCTCGTTTGATCTCCTCGTAGAGCCTGCTTTCGGTCTTCTCAACTTCTTTGGCCCTGCGAGCGATCTCGTAGCCCCGCTCCCTTGGTATTACGACAACACCACAGTCGTCACCTACTATGAAGTCGCCAGGCTTTACAGATCGTCCGCCACAGGTGATCTCGGCGTTGATTTCGCCCATCCCCTTTGGCTCGCCTGCGTTGGGCGTGATGGCGCTGGCAAACATGGGATACCCTATGTCTCTTATCTCGTCCACATCTCTTACGGCACCGTCGATCACTACGCCTTCGATCCCTTTCATCTTGGAACTCAAAGTAGCAAGTCCGCCCCAACAGGATATGTATCTGCTCCCGTTGTAGATCACGATCACGTTTCCAGGTCCCGCGAGGTCGATGGCCTCGACGCTCTTTGCCCAGTCGCCTTCAAAGGTCTGGACTGTTATCGCCGTCCCGACGATCTTTGTCCCAGGGTTTATTGGGAATATGTCCTGCATCGCCCCTTTTCTGTGCATGGCGTCTGAGATGTTAGGGGTGGAAACTTCCCTGAGAAGTTCGATCATCTCCTCGTCCATGCTCTTTCTCTTGTAAACTTTGGGGCTATCGAGGGCCTCGTCCATGGCCGCTTTGATCTTCTGAGCAGAACCTGTCACGTCCGCGCTCCGGGCGATGTTTCCGCCCACAATCACAATCGAGGCCCCCGAAGTCACGGCTTCTGCGGCCGTATCGACATCGATACCGCCAGCCACAGCTACCGGGACATTCACCTCGGTCACGATCTTTTTCAGGAAATCAATTGTATTGTGGCCGGTCATCTGTTGGTCTATGCCCACGTGGACGCAGATGTAATGCACCCCTAAAGCTTCAAGCTCCTTGGACCTTGCAACGGGATCTGGCGCGCCCAAAAGGTCTACCATTATCTCGACACCGTATTGCTTTGCCGCTCTCAGAGCGTCTTCTATCGTGGCATCGTCTGATGCTGCAAGTATCGCGACCACGCCGGCACCTGCCTTTGCAGCCATCTCGACTTCCATAGAGCCGGTATCTACGGTCTTCATGTCGGCCACGATAGTTTTTTTGGGAAGGGCCTTTTTCAGCTCGCGGACTACATTCATGCCCTCGCTCTTGATTAAGGGCGTTCCAGCCTCGATCCAGTCTGCACCGCCCTTGGCCGCTTCTTGACCTATCTGGACGGCCCGATCCATCTCAAGCAGATCTAGGGCAACCTGTAGAATGGGTTTAATAAGATCACCACCATAACGTCGACGGATAGAGAACAAACCATGGTATATAAAATAGAAGCGGGGGGAATTTATGACGATCAATTCGAGTAAGGTCCTGTCTGGGAACTTGGCCTTCACAAAACTTCATGGCAACGGGAATGATTTTGTCCTGATAGACGAGTACGAAGGTGAACTGGTTTTGGGGGCTCTCAAAAGCGAGTTTGCGATGTTAGCGTGTCACCGCAACTTTGGGATCGGCGGTGACGGTGTCATCTATCTCTCGAAATCCGACCGGGCCGATGTGAAGATGAGGCTGTTTCAGCCCGACGGTTCGGAGGCCGAGATGTGTGGAAACGGCATCCGATGTCTTGCAAAATATGTTCGCGATGCTGGCTATGTAGAATCCCCGTTTCAGGTCGAGACGCTTGCAGGAATCATGCCCATAAAAGTGAGGACGATCGGGCAGGATTTTTGGGCGCGGGTGGATATGGGGGTGCCCCGTTTTTCCCGAGCCGATATACCTGCCGAGGGCGAAGGCGAGCTGTTGAGAGATCTCGTTGAAGGTCTTGAAGTGTCTGCGGTGAACACTGGCGTTCCTCACGTTGTGATCTTCGTTGAAGAGCTAGAAAGGCTTGCAATTGGCGATATCGCACCTATTGTAAGGCATAGCTCAGTTTTTCCCGAGGGTGCTAACGTCAACTTTGTCAAGGTGAAAGACAAACTCCAAGTCAGGACCTTCGAGAGAGGGATCGAGGGTGAGACGCTCTCTTGTGGGACCGGGTCGGTTGCAAGCGCTGCCGTAGCCCGAAGGCTGGGGATGGTGGAAGATGAAGTTTTCGTGGAGACAAGGGGCGGGCCTCTCGTGATCTCCTTTGAAGGGGATCGGGCTTATATGGATGGGCCTGCGACCACTGTATATCGAGGCGAGTTGAGTGAAGAGTTTCAGTGGGATCTTTCGGCAGGGCTTTAAAGCTTCGGCAAGATCGATCGCATTCATCACATTCGCGATTCTGGTGCTGATCTGGGCAGCGGTCGTCGCCCAGCCAGACATGATCTTGATAGGGAGCAAGAGCAATCCTGAAGCGCATCTGTTCTATTACGATCAGAAGTTTCAAGAATCCACCAACCTTAAAAACTACGACATATGGGTCTCTGCCGCCAAGGAATTTGACGAATGTACCCGGCTTTCTTCCAACATGTATCTCAAGAGCAACCCCAACTGGGTTGACATCGCGGTAGGTGCCAACTTCTCAGGGATTGGAAATATGGGCTATGTTGTCTTGAACCAGAACACTCTTGACCGCAAAGACGAGATGGCTCGTGTGTCTCATGACTTTGTCGGCAACTTCACCATCGATGAGAAGATCTTGGTGGTCAAAAATGATATGAACGAGACCGGATACTTCGGATCAGGAATGTGCGCGGGTCAGTGCGGTTAACCCTTTTCCATTTGGTCTTTATCTTGGTCGTTATCTTTTTTCATTTGTTGTCCCACCATCTGATCCATCAATTCCAGGAATTCGTCTCTGGATTCAGAGGGAATAGTTGCGCCTGCTGCGACGTTGTGGCCGCCGCCAACGCCCGAAACCTTCTCAGCAGATGCAGATAGAGCTTCGGCCAGGTTGAGCCCTGACCTTACCAGGTCTTGAGTCCCTCGGGCCGAGACTTTCAGGTTTCCGTCTTCGGCACTGGCGAAGGCCAGTATCGGCTTTTTTCGATCTGCCATCTGGAAGCTCATGCCGGCGACGATTCCAACGATTGTGTCAATTATTCTGTCTTTGGCGTCGAAGTACTGTATGTTGTCAAGGGTGGTTAGGCCTTCATCTTTCACCAATTTTAGCCCGTTGACCAGGTTCTTTCGATGTTCGGCCAAAAGCAGTTTTGCCTCTTCTAAGGCGTGATCTCTGTCGCCCAGACAGACCTTAAGGCCCACGTCAGAGTATCCATATCGAGCCGTCGCGTTGAGAAGCGTGGAAAACTCGCTGGCGTCTCTAAGTTCGGTGCCTTCCCTTTCGCGTAGCAAAGTGTAAACTTCGCCAATAAGTCGCTGCAATTGTTCGCTGGACAGGCCAGACCTAAGGCCGCGTCTGATAAGGCCCGAGACGATCCTGGCCTTCTCGTCCTGGTTCATATCGATCCATCGGCGCCACCTTTCACCTCTGAGCCTTATCCCCAGATCTTTAAGAAAGGCGATGCAAGCGTCTTCGTCGCCTGAAAGGCCTTTTATGTAAGGGTCTTGGGAAAACTGCAACATCTTGAAGACCTGGCGTGTCTGTTTTCCAAAGAGCTTCAGGTCTCTTTCCCAGGATATTACCCCTGCTTGTCTTCCAACTTCGAGTATCTCGCGGTTGATTCCAAGGAGCCTCCCGTTTGCCATGTCCTGAAGGTCACCAACCGCGCCCACTATGGCTATGTCTGCCAAGTCGTCGTTTCCCTTTGCCTGGCCCGAACATGATGCAAGAGCCCTTGCGAGCAGGAAGGTAGATCCGCTACCGCTCAGTTGGGTTGCTCCATCCAGACCCACAAGATGCGGGTTGACGTGGTATTCTATCCCTGAGCCTGCGGGTCGGTGGTGGTCTGCAATCACGGCGTTGAGGCCGAAACTTCTGATCTCGTCTTGCATCCCGCTGCCAAGGTCTGTGAAGAGCACGAGGTCTGGATTCAGGTTTGCGATCTCTTCTAAAGCTTGGGGGTCAAGCTGCTTGAAGAATCGGGTGCGATATTTGATCCCGGCTCGTTTTAGCGCCTTGCAGGCGATTCCTGCCGAGGTGAGGCCATCGGCATCGACGTGAGACGCCACCAGTACTTCTTGATGGCGTAATATCTCCTTTGCGGCTTTCTCACACATCTTGGTAAGTGCGGCCAGCTCTTTTGAGGTGGAAACGTCTTCCATCGTCGCTCGATTCGATCTGATCTCATATATCGTTTCGGATCTGGTGCC
>CAZXBV010000050.1:2511-8537 GCA_964639155.1 uncultured Methanotrichaceae archaeon | reverse complement strand
AGCTTTCTTGCTTGATTTTCTTTTGAGTGTATGGAAGTCGTAGCTGTTTGCTAAAAATATCGTAACGATACTCCGATGCCCATGACTCTCCTTTCCCTTTTGTCCCCCAGTTGCTTGGTAACGGGAAAATATAAACCGGCCTAGCCCCCTTCGAACTTTTGATTAGGGGAACAAGCGTAACGATTCCAAAATAATGTGGCAATAATACGCAGTCTTTGATATCGATATTGCTGTCACGTTGATACAAGGAGATGACGAAGATTGAATTATGACGATCACGTTCTGGCAGGGATTTTGACTTACCCAATAGCGGTTCTGGTGATATCTCTTCTGGGCTACTATGGACTTCCGATCGAGGCGAGTTTGATGGCCACGGCTTTGGGTTACGGATTCTATGTTCTCGGAAGCGATCTTCCTGACATGGATCACCCAAATTCTCTGATTCATCGTGGGACAAAGCCTTTGGTTGCGGTCGTCGTTGGGATCTCGGCGTTTCGGAATCTTTACGTTCACGTCAACGTCACGCCAGAATGGGCAAACGTCACACTGATCTGGGCGATAGCTGCACTGATCGCCCTTGCCTCCTGGAACATCTTCACAAAATTGATGCCAAAACACAGGGGGATCGTTCACACCTTGGCATTCGCCTTCCTTTACGCCGCTTTCGCCTTCCTTGTGGTGGATTATGGCTTTGATATGAGATTTGGCGAGGCGCTATTCGTCGGTCTATCTTCCTTTTCCGGTTACGTTCTCCATTTGATCTTGGATAAAAGCCTAAAACTCAAATAGCGAAAACTATAGGCGAGAACCAATTCGCTTCATTTAATTGGTTCTCGCCTATAGTTCAAAGAATATGGAATGCAAGCGTTCAGGTGATCCGAGGATATCGACATTAACGCCTAGCCGAAAGTCGACCCGATCCATTCGCCCACGTGATAAGTGGTTATCACCACGACCAGAAGGATGAGGAAGTGTTCCAAGATCACTTTCCAGGAGCTTGTTCCCTGTGTTCTTGCCATCTTGAAGCTGATGATCCCCAATGCAAAAAATCCCCAAAACACGCTGGCCAAAACGGCGATTGAAAGATCAAATAACAAGACTGGGACAATAAAGGTCAACGCAAAGATGAACTTGGAAAGAAAGGTGACAAGGGTGGATTCCCATATCTCTTGAGTTGTGTGTTTGTCCTCTGACTCTTCAGATATGTGTATGCCCAAGGCATCTGAAAAGGCGTCTGCTATGGCGATTGTTAGTATCCCGCCGATCACCACCGTCTTCGATTGGGTGCCCGAGTTCAGGCCTACCATCAGCCCTAGCGTAGTGATTATTCCTGATGTCAGCCCGAAATAGAAGCCTGACCTCAACGATTCTCTCATCACAGGACGTTTGGCATACATTCTAAATAACGTTTGTCTCGAACGGGCGATACTGAGAAAAACAGATGAGTGGCGGTTTATATCATGTCATATTCTCTAACGAATGGATTAATTGGTATCATTCCTGCCCCAGTTGGCCACCCGACAAATACAATAGTTGTTAGCATATGTAATTGCAAGTATTGCTTATGATGGCCTCTAATCACTTAATCAAGCGCGGATACACAAGAAATAAATAGTTAATCCCCCTCGTCGAGGAATAGTGATATTGCAAAAAAGTGAGGTTACGAGGATGGAAAAAGAAGATTTCGTTGCAGATCCAGTGACAGTAGAAATGCGAAAGAGGGCCAAAGAGCTTGGAATAAGAACTGTTTGGCAGAGGTATAGTGAGAACCATGCTCGTTCAAAAGACGCCCCACTCCAAGCGACTTGTACGACCTGCCAGCAGGGTCCATGTGTAGATGTGCGCCGAACCGGCGTATGTGGCATGAGCAAAGACGTCATTATAGCCAAAAACCTGGTTTCAGAGACCACCATTGGGGCTGCAGCTCATGTAGGACATGCACGACGGGTTGCTGCCATTATGAAAGGTGTGGGTGACGGGTCCATAAAAGGATATTCTGTCAAAGATAATGAAAGGCTGGACGAAGTGTACGACGGTTTGGGATTGAGTGGCGCACAATCAGACAATGAAAAGTTGGTTGAAATTGCGGAGACGATCCAAGACGACATATCGAAGCTGAACGGCACGCCCAAAATGTTACAGTTCAGGTCTTTAGAAGATCGAAGGAATCTCTGGGAAGAAAAAGGGATACTCATCGACGGTGGTTGCACAGAGATAATGGAAGCGATGAACCGAATCGCCATGGGAATGGACCACGATATGGAAAACTTGCTTTTGGGTGCATGCAGATTGGGGCTAGTTGACGCCTATTGTGGAATGCATCCTGCAACGCTCGTTCAAGATATTCTCCTTGGCGTCCCCGAAATTACAATGGTCAGAACAAATCTCACCGTCTTAGATGCCGACAGGATCAACATAGTGTTGCACGGCCATAAACCATTCTTGTCAGATGCAGTCATATCTGCCGTCGAGGAATATAACGCAGATCCAAACAACGAACCAAAGATCAATTTAGTTGGAATGTGTTGCACGGGCATGGAAGTTCTGATGCGAAAAGGCATCGACTTTGCGGGAGACATCCTCCAGCAAGAACTCGTCATAGTGACAGGAGCAGTTGAGCTTGCGATCGTGGAAATTCAATGCACACAACCCGCAATCGTGGATGCAGCAAGCCACTTCCATACGAAGATCGTTACTACAGATCCCATGGCCAAGATGGAAGGAACAACATATATTGAGTTCGAGCCAGAGAGGGCCACGGAGATCGGCAGAGAATTGGTAAGAATAGCGGTTGAAAACTACGCTAACAGAGATCAAAGCAAAGTTTACATCCCCGACTACGAACCAAGCGAAATGCTGGCTGGATTTTCCACCAGACAGCTCGTTGCATGCCTCGACAAAGCAAAGCCAGGAGACCCCTTGGGTGCCCTTGTAGACAACATAAAGAATGGGAATATACGTGGAGTTGCAGCAGTAATTGGATGTGTTACTCCACGGGATGACTATGGATATCGGACCGTGACCCTGATCAAGGAACTGATTAAAAACGACGTTTTAGTCCTTCTTACCGGATGTGTTGCAACAATCGCTTCTTATTGGGATCTTCTGAAACCGGACCCCACGTATCCTGGTGTTGGCAAGAATTTGGCGGCGGTAATGGACGCAGTTGCCAAGGCCAATGGAGTTGAGGCAGTTCCACCGTGCATCTTTATGGGTGCATGTGTCGATAACTCCAGACTAGAAGAGGTTCTGAACGCAACTGCAGATTATCTTGGCGTGCGGATCGATCAGCTTCCCGTAGCAGGTTCTGCACCGGAGTATATCGCAGAAAAGGCAGTTCCCATAGGATTCTGGACGGTGGCGTTGGGCATCTTTACACACATAGGTGATCAGCCAAATGTGGCCGCAAGCGAAAGGGTGGTCAAATGGCTTACCAATGACGTCGAAGACATCTTTGGCGGGAAGTTCTACGTCGAAGCCGATCCATACAAGTCAGCCGAGAAGATCATAGAAGTTATCGAGGATAAGCGCAGAGCATTGGGTATATGAGCGCGTCACAGAATAGGGCTGCGCGTATTTGCAATATTTTTTTATCGAATACCCCGCAGCAGAGCTGCGGGGTGCGCTGCCACAACTTGACTTTAAAAACATATGAATTTATTAAATGTAAAATGACGTTCGACAAATGTAAATACTAATATAAGCTCAAATGACGGAATCCCATTAAACGTCATAGATAAATTCATGAGAGGTCACGAAGATGGCAAATTACGTTAACAGAAGTGTTGACCCTGCATCGCAAAAGATGCTCTTGGAGGCCGAGAAGGCGGGCATAGAGACCGCTTGGGATCGTTTCGAAAAACAACAGCCCCAATGTGGCTTTGGTCAGTTGGGACTGTGCTGCCACAACTGCAACATGGGCCCTTGCCGCATCGACCCCTTCGGCGAAGGCCCTGAAAAGGGAGTCTGCGGAGCCACCGGTGACATAATAGTGGCCCGAAACCTCCTTAGGATGATTGCAGCAGGCGCTGCCGCCCACTCTGATCACGCAAGGGACGCGGTCCAGGCATTCAAGCTCATGGCCGAGGGGAAGGCAAAGAGCTATGAGATAAAAGACGAGGCAAAGCTCAAAGCCCTTGCAGCTGAGTACGCGATACCAACCGAGGATCGAACCAAAGAAGAGATCGCCTTAGATCTTGCCCAAGTCCTTCTGGCAGAGTTTGGAAAACAAGATGGTCCCATCACCTTCACCAGAAGGGCCCCGGCCAAGAGGGTCGAGATCTGGAAACAGATGGGAATCGACCCCAGAGGCGTGGACAGAGAGATCGTAGAATGCATGCACAGAACCCACATTGGCGTGGACAACGATCCAACTCATATCCTCTTGCACGGCCTTCGGACCAGCATCTCTGATGGCTGGGGCGGATCGATGATAGCAACCGATGTACAGGACGTTCTCTTTGGAACCCCAAAGCCTGCCATGTCAGAGGCAAACCTTGGAGTTCTCAGTGAGAACAAGGTCAACATAATAGCCCACGGTCACGAACCGATCCTTTCAGAGATGATCGTCTCAGCAGCCGAGGATCCTGAGATGCTGAAGCTGGCCAAACAGAACGGTGCAGAAGGCATCAACGTAGTCGGCATGTGCTGCACCGGAAACGAAATCTCGATGCGTCATGGAATTCCCACTGCCGGAAACTTCCTACAACAAGAGCTTGCTGTGATCACCGGAGCTGTAGAAGCCATGATAGTGGACGTCCAGTGCATCATGCCAGCTCTCGGCGATTTGACAGGATGTTATCACACCAAGTTCATCTCAACCTCGCCCAAGGCAGATTTCCCAGGAACCATGAGGATGGAGTTTCACGAAGACAACGCCTACGAGACCGCAAAGGGGATCGTGAAGGCTGCAGTGGAAAACTACCCGAACAGGAACAAAGAGAGGGTTAACATCCCCTCCGATAAGAGCAAGTGCATGATTGGGTTCAGCGCCGAGGCGATCCTGGACGCGTTGGGCGGAACTCCTGAACCTTTGGTCCAGGCCATAGTTTCTGGAGCCGTAAAGGGCGTCGGAGCCGTTGTGGGATGCAACAACGTCAAAATCCAGCACGATTACGGCCATCTCGGTTTGGTCCGAGAACTGATCAAAAACAACGTTCTCGTTGTGACGACCGGATGCAACGCCATCGCCTGCGCCAAGGCAGGTCTGCTCTTGCCCGAAGCTGCCAAAGAGGCGGGCGATGGTCTCCGTGGTGTCTGCGAGTCACTTGGAATTCCGCCAGTCCTTCACATGGGCTCTTGCGTTGACATAAGCCGGATACTGGTATTGGCCGCAGCTCTTGCCAATCATCTCGGCGTCGATATCAGCGACCTTCCCGCAGCCGGTGCGGCTCCTGAATGGATGAGCGAAAAGGCCGTGAGCATCGGTACCTACGTCATATCTTCAGGAGTCTACACAGTATTGGGAACCGTGCCCCCTGTCCTTGGAAGCGCAGAGGTAACCAGCCTCCTTACCGATGGCGTAAATAACGTAGTAGGAGCTGCCTTCGCCGTCGAGCCAGACCCGATTAAGGGTGCAAAGCTAATGATCGATCACATCGAAGACAAGAGGAAAGCTCTGGGTCTGGAGTCTTAACCTGAGGTGACAAAAGGATGAAAGAAGTATTGGTCAGGCCGGACAAATGTGTAAGCTGCCATTCCTGTGAGATCGCTTGCGCGGTGGAACACTCCCATAGCAAAAATCTTTTTGGAGCCATAGGCGAAAAGCCGGTGCCAAGGAAGCGTATCTACGTCGAGCACACTGCCGAGCACATGATCTCTTTGCCCATGATATGCCACCACTGTGAAGATGCACCTTGCGCCGCGGTTTGCCCCACAGGCGCTCTCACTCAGGACGCGATGAGCCGTGTGGTATCTCACGAGCCTGAGGCTTGTGTGGGATGCTGGACCTGCGCCATGGTCTGTAACTACGGGATGATCGGGCGGCACAAAGAACAGAGGGTTGCCATCAAGTGCGATCGATGTCC
>CAZXBV010000050.1:0-2411 GCA_964639155.1 uncultured Methanotrichaceae archaeon | reverse complement strand
GGATGATCGGGCGGCACAAAGAACAGAGGGTTGCCATCAAGTGCGATCGATGTCCCGACATAGACGTTCCTGCCTGTGTTACCGCCTGTCCAACAGGAGCTTTGGTATACGTAAAGGTGGACGAGTTTTCAGGCACGAAGAGAGCTGAGGCGGCCTTGAAGCTGGCCAGAGGCGTGGTCGGATAAAGGGCTCGCTAATCCTCTTTTCTATTTTTCATTAGGTGATTTTCTGAAGACAGAAAATATGGCCGAAGGATCCTTGGATTCCGCGTTTGCCTCAAACGGGGTGTAAACTTCGATTCATGATTGAAGGTTGTATAAATAGGGTTGAAAACAACTCATAAGAAACTTGCAAGTGTCGTCTGGACCGAGCCCTGGATCATCTCTGAATGAGCCTTCCACTTTTGGGGTGACGTCACGATCCTTTTTTCCATCTCGGCCAACGCTTCTTCTCTGGACGAGAATTTCTGAGGTGCGCTCGAAAAAGCCGCCCTTGCTGCCTCTCTTACCACCCAGACCCCAAGCGGCGCCCAGTACGCGTCAGAGATCTCACGAACCAAAAGAGCCGAAGCCTGTCTCTTCATGGATGCCAAAGATTCGAGAAGCGCAAGCCTTGCGGCATAATAGCCGCCAGAAAGCGAGCTATAACCTTTCTTCTCGCCAGGACCTTCGCCGTCTGCGCCAATCCAAGTCTGCTCACCAGACCAGACCGATCTTGGCAACCAGATCTCAATCAGCTCGTAGCTGTAAACTCCTGGCATGAGAAGGACTTCGAAGTGGTTTCCGAGCCGCTCGCCTGAGTATAGGAGATACTCGTTGACGATGGGCATCTCCAGTATCTGGGATGCCAAAATCTTTCCTGCAGTATCGTCGGTGGCGGTGATGGACCATCTCGTTGGAACCATCTTTCTTTTCTTGCCCAAGAGCCCTAAAGATAACAGCCTTGATATGCTCTCAACATCCGCCCCGGAGTTGTAAAGTTCGCCCACGGCCTGAACGGCCTTGAGGTCAGAATCTTCCACCACTCGGTCCACCTTTCTTGGAACTGACGGGTTGGTGGTGATCTCAAGCCGCGTCACAGATCCGGTGGGACCCGACGGCATGAGGTAACCGTCGAACTGAAGACGACTTTTGGGCGGCTTGAGAAAGGTGACCTCGGTTCCCACTGGAACTGAAGACATGGCGATCTCTTGGGCGCGTTCCAATATTTTTCCTGGGCGTTTTGCGTCTTTCACCTCGATCTTGGTGCCAGATCTGACCATTGAAGATCTGAGTGCCACGATCTCGCCCACATCCATCCTTGCCCACTCACCAGATGAGAAACTCAGGTCGAGATCTGGATTGGCAGGGACCTGGGGCCCTGCGCTCACCAGTGGGTAGCCTTGCCGCCCGACAAAGACGTCAGGTGGGGACGCACCTTCAAGCTGCGTTCCGATCTTAGGAAGATCTGCCATCTCCCTGAATCGTCTCAGTATGGGGCAGACTGGCCTGCCGCAAAATCCCCTGCCTTTGCAGCTGACGCATCGATCCATCTTGCCCAGATATCTCTTTTATAGGATATAGCCCCTACCACCGATACATGATCGAGATCAGGGGCGAGCTCATACCCGCAATCGCTCAGGACGCCGAGACCGGCGAGGTTTTGATGCTGGCATACATGAACAAAGAGGCGTTACAAAAGACGATGGAGACTGGGAAAGCTCACTACTGGAGCAGGTCCAGAAAGAAGCTCTGGCTCAAGGGCGAGTCTTCTGGACACGTCCAGATGGTAAAAGAGATCAGGATCGATTGCGACGAAGACACAATACTGATGAAAGTAAAACAGGAAGGCGGAGCCTGTCACATGGGTTACCGATCCTGTTTTTACAGGGACCTGGAAGGGCGCGTGATCGGTGAGAAGATTTTTGAGCCGGATGAAGTCTACAAGAAATAAGAGCCAGAGCGAGTCTACGAAAAGTAAAACTTGCAAGGCCCAAGAGATCCCAATTGACTGGAGATAATGATAGATGATTACTAAAGATGCTGAAAAGATCTATCCTCTGGCAAGATTCCCTCTGTTCAAGGCCGAGGCGGTGGCAAGAGACGGAAGGGTCGATATTCTCGCAAAAGGCCTCCTTTCTCGACTTCCTTTCGTAAGATCTGCCATCAAGATGGCAGACGGCCAGGTTCCAGCCTTGGCAGGAGAGAAGCTCCATCTTTCCACCTGGTTTCCGCCTATACCAAGCAAAGCCTTCGACCGACTCGCCAGAAGCTACATAAAGTCCTCCTTTGGGATCCGCACCCCCGATCAGGTAACCATATCCATAACCGAAGAGTGCCCAAACCGATGCATCCACTGCGCCCTTCCGGACTCTGGTCAGCACCACAGGCTAGAACCTCTCGAAGTCGTGGACATGATCGACCAGATATTGG
>CAZXBV010000049.1:3793-8670 GCA_964639155.1 uncultured Methanotrichaceae archaeon | reverse complement strand
CGTGGGGACTTCGATGGTGCATGTATTCTCATGATGGACCTCTCCAAAGAAGATCTGGAAAGCATGACTCTTGGTGAGATCAAAGAGCTAAGACAGCAGAAGATGGATGAGCTCAACAACATGACAGTAGCCGAGATCAAGGAACTCAAAGAGCAGAAAATGGCCGAAATGGAGAACATGACTCTGGCTGAGCTGAAAGATCAGTTTGGAATGTGTGGTATGGCCGGATTTGGCGGATGCCACATGGATGGTCAGCGCGGCGTGGCCGGAGATCACATGCAACAGGGTAGGGGAGCAGATCAATTCGGCAAGAACGGACCCGTTCAGGGACCAATGGGTGCCTAGAGGTAACATATCCGGAATATTTAGTATATATTCCTTTCATCCCCGTTTTGTAAGAGTTGGGCGGTCATGGGTCGATCGTTCCCATGACTTGCACCTCTTAAGATCCGCAAACTGAGGTGACATAAAAATGATGAGAAATATGACTCGTTCTGGATCCAAGACTGAAAGGGCATCTTCTGCGCCGATAAAATCAGTCTGCACGACAAGCGGCTTCGTCCTGGGCCCGGACGGGTCTCTTCTCAAGTCGGCTCGGCCAATCAGGATAGAGATCGAGCGGCTAAGACTAATCATCCCATCTCAGATCCGAGAACTCCTAGAAAAAGAGAAGAGCCTTGCTGAGATCAAAGCATTTGTCGAGAAGGACTCTAACCCCTCTTTCATATACCGAGGAAAGATGTGGCTCGATGAAATGGCTCACTCTTTGGTGGGACTCGATCTCGCATACGAAGGCAACGAAACCATTCTCAGAGCCGATGTGGCAGAGATCCACGAAGACATCTGGTTTCAAGGATCAAGCAATATCATTGGCCATATCAAAGCCAAAGAGGGCACCTGGGGTGCCGAAGGCGAGCTTGTGATAGATAACGGGTCCTTGAGCGGTAGTTACAAGTTATTCTTGAGTTCGACACCAGAGGGGTGGGGCCGATGACGATCGTGAGATCTTCTATGGTCTTTGCGATGATAATCACCTTTATGACGACGGTCCTCTCTGCCCCTTTTGAGACTCTGCCCGGTGAGAAATATCTTCCAATGCCCGAAGGTGTAGAAAGTCTCGGACCGATCCTGCCAGATCCGGTTGGATTTGGGCCACATATTCCAGAAGACCCGATGAGAAGAGACGGGCCACCTCCTCACGGACCCTTCCGCGCAGAGGGTTTCGCTCAGAATTCAGGGGAGATCTACGTCCTCAAGATAAGCGTGGTTGACACAAAGCAGATACATCCCAGTCTTGCCAGGAAGTTCCTCAAAGAGAACCGGAGCCTTGCTGAGATTAAAGAAGAGATCTCAAAGGAAGAGGGATCTACCGTCTCTCGGGGTGGCATGAGCCTGGGCGAGGTCCGATACATTCTCTCCAACATCAACCTGACCACAGAAGGGAATTGTACTGTCCTGGTGGCCGACTTAAAGCGATTTCAATTCGTTGAAGATGAAGACGACGAAATCATCGGTCACATCAAAATCAGAACTGTCGAACAGGACGGAGCATTCATAGGAAAAGGATATCTGACCATGTTCCAAGGAGAACATAGTAAAAATTACATATTAGAGCTTTCACATTCTAATCCATCTAGTCCAAAAGCGCCTGATGAACTCGAACCACCACGTCCAGGAAGTGTGCCATGCCCATCGTAGATATGAACAACATCACAAAAGTTTATAGAGTTGGTGAGACCGAAGTTCCAGTCCTTCGTGGAATAAACCTCAGCATGGAAACTGGCGAATTCGTGGCGCTCATGGGACCTTCAGGATGTGGAAAAAGCACCTTGATGAACATCTTGGGTTGCCTCGATCGACCTACTGACGGCAGAGTTTCTCTGAACGGTAACGATCTCGGGACGCTCTCTGAATCCGAACTTGCCAGGATAAGGAGAGATGAGATTGGATTTATATTCCAAAATTTCAACCTTATCGGCCGAATGTCAAACCTAAAAAACGTCGAACTTCCCATGATCTTCCAGGAAACTGCACGGGATCTCAGGAGAGATCGAGCAAGAGAGCTTCTGGAGTCGGTAGGATTGGGGCACAGGTTGGATTACAGCCCGCTCAACTTGTCTGGTGGTGAACGGCAACGGGTGGCCATTGCAAGAGCCCTGGCCAACAATCCTTCGATCATATTGGCCGACGAGCCCACCGGCAACCTCGATCAAAAGAGCACAGATGAGATTGTGGATATTATGAAGACGTTAAACAGAGACGGCCATACCATAATAATGGTGACCCACGATGTTGAGACGACAAAATATTGCAGTCGTGTGGTACGGATGAGAGACGGCCAGATACTAAAGGAGAGTTCATGAAAACAAGATCTGTATTGATGTTGGCCTCGATCTTGGCGTTCGCCCTCGTTCTGCCATGTTTTGCTTATCCTTATGACTATATGTACCGAAACCCAGTTCCGACCGTAACCGTCAGCTCCTCGATTTCTCCAGAGGTTCTGATGCCCGGAGACACTGGGGTAGTATCTATCGAGATCGAAAACTCGGCTGATGAATACGTAGTCTCTTACCAGCGAGAGGATTTCTCTTTCACGGTACCGGTCTATTGGGCTGAGCTTTCCGGGACAAAAAACCTGGTGGTCACCACAGATCCTTATGAGAACATAGGGTCGATCGGGCCTGGCGACAAGATCTCGGTCTACTACAACGTTGAAGCTGACGAGAACATAACAGATGGGACCTACTTTTTGGACGTTAAAATCGTCGGCGGATACGAAGAAGCCCCCGAAGAGGTCAACCGCAAGATCCCGGTGAAGGTGGACTCGTCCGACGTGATGTTAATACAGGCAGAGGTTCCGACCGCATCCAGTGTGAGTTTAGACGTTGCAAACCCAAGACAAAACACCCTGAACGCGGTGACTGTAATTCCCGAAGCGAAAGGAATCGAGTTTTCGCCTGAGGAATATTATATCGGGACGATGGAGCCAGACGAGATATTCACCATCGATTTTGACCTAACGTCGCTTGCACCTGCTGATGTTGCCGACCTTGACTTCAAATCCAGGTTCAAGAACGGCGATACCTGGCACGAGTCTGAAGTTTACACCATAACTTCCAGAGGGTCGATGGATATGGCAGGAAACGCGAGAGGGTCACCGGGGAATCAAAATTCTGGCATCGGAACCACGACCACGGCGGCTGCGATCCTCATTCTGGCGATGATAGTCGGCGCTTACTTCTGGCGCAGGAGAACGAAGAGGCCTTGACTCCAAATTTCGAGCAAGATATCGAATTAGAGCAAGATATCGAAACCACGGAGTGAAATCGCTTTGAGACCAGATGACATACTCGAATACGTTCTCTTGAGCTTCAAGGCTGATCGGCGCAGAGCCTTCATGTCCAGTCTTGGGATTATCATCGGGGTGGTCTCGATAGTCGTCCTTCTCTCGGTGGGCCAGGGCCTTTACGGCGGGGTCAACGAGAGGTTTGGCGATCTTGATATGGACCTGATAAGCGTGAGGCCTGGGTCTGGGATGGGGGGACCAGGCGGCCCTGGTGAGCGGCCTTCGTCCACCCCAGAAGAGCCAGCCGAATTTGACGATAGAGACGTTAAGATCATCGAAAACGTGGTCGGAGTCGGGGACGTGTACCCCTTGAAGATGTCAAATGCACTTCTCTCCTTCCGGGGCGATAACGCTTCGGTGAGCATAGTGGCAGTTTCACCCGAAAATCACGACGATTTAGCTGAAGTGATGGCACGCGGCCGGTTCTTGGCCGGTTCCGATTACAAATCCGCCGTGGTCTCCCATGTGGTTGCTGAGAACTACTTCAGGATGAACATCGCGCCTGGAAACTGGATACGGCTCTACCAGAACGACAAAGACCGTTACATGGACTTCAAGGTGGTTGGAGTTTTAGAAGAGGACGAAGACCCTTCGTACGTGTCCGAGACTTGCATTTACATCACCCACAAGGCGATGGAAGATTTTCTAGAGATCGAAGATTACCATTACTCCAGCATAACGGTGAGGGCCGAAGACTCGACCCAGGTCGACGCGATAGCTGAAGAGATCGAAGATGAGCTTGCTCGAATTCACAGGGACGAGGCTTACAACGTGGAGCCGATGACGACCAGGTTTGAGTCGGTCTTGGAGATCTTGAATATGATCAAGTACGCCCTTGCTGGCATCGGTTCAATATCTTTGATCGTGGGTGCCATAGGCATTTCCAACGTCATGATGCTCACGGTGAAAGAAAGAACGCACGAGATCGGGGTGATGAAGGCGATAGGAGCTACGGCCTGGGATATCAGGGTTCTCTACTTACTGGACGCGGGAATGTTGGGGCTTGTAAGCAGTCTTGTGGGGATACTGCTTGGGGCTTTGGTTTCGAACTTCGTTGGCACGGTTGCAAAGATTCCTCAAGACATAACCATTCAATCGGTGATATTTGGCCTTATTTTTGGCGTTTTGATCACCACCGTTGCGGGAATCTATCCTGCGAATAATGCTGCCATGCTCGATCCGATCGAGGCGTTGCGAAAGGAATGATATCAAGAGTATTTGATCTATTGTGATGAATATTGTGATGAAAATTGTGGCTAAATATATTCTGGATATTGGGTGTATACCTCGAAATGATAAATGAGCATATGGAAGGGCATAAGGACCTTCTTTATGCCTATAACTTCCACTATTTCCAAACCTGCACTGAAGTGATTGACGTAGCAGAACTCAGCACGATAGCGGATGGGGCAACGGCGGCAAATAATGGCGGCATAACGGCGATAGGCTACACACCTTGGAACGCGACTTCTGCCCCTGAAGTGACTGATGTAACTGCATTCAATAACATTCTGGGTACTGTATAACGTAA
>CAZXBV010000049.1:0-3693 GCA_964639155.1 uncultured Methanotrichaceae archaeon | reverse complement strand
CTGAAGTGACTGATGTAACTGCATTCAATAACATTCTGGGTACTGTATAACGTAAATGGCGCTCAGATTCTTGAAGATTCGGTCGCGATTGAGATCTTTTCGCCCGTAAGAGAAGATTACCTTCCTGACATCGAATAGGCGCTATCTATTCGTCGATTCGAAATTCGGCTTTGATCCTGAGCGACGCCACCTGGAATAAAGAACCAGCATCAAACGTAACATTCAACTCTGCCGTCGACGTCGTTACCCTCCCGTCAGACTCTCTTGATATCGATGCCGAACAAAAAGGTTTAATATCCATGTTCCGTTTTTCGCCTTGATGTTGAAGTCCAGTCTGGTCGATGGAAATGCAGTCGACAGGAGGCTGGCCGTCTTCTCCAGGCTTGGCCTCAGCCCCAACGTCTTGAGCATGATGGCCTTGGGCCTAGCCGTTTGCGGATTTTTCGCATTGGTGACGCATCATATATTCGCAGGATTCCTCTTGTTCCTCCTTTCGGGCTTCATGGATATGGTGGACGGGGCGGTGGCAAGGGCCACGGGCAAGGTTTCCAGGGTGGGCGCTTTTCTCGATGGAGTTTTGGACCGGTATGTCGAGGGACTTCTTATTCTAGGGCTGATGTTCTATCTTGGTCCCGATGTCAGGTTTTTTGTGCCGATAGGCGTTTGGATCGTCCTTCTCGTCTTTGGGTCGTTGATGACGACTTTCGTGAGGGCTTATGCTGATCATCGCGGCCTCGTGAAAGATCAGGAAGTCCTGGCAAAGAAGATCGGAGGGCTTTTCGAGAGGGCCGAGCGGCTGATGTTGCTCTACGCAGGAATGATTGGCGCGCTTCTGTTCGGCGATATCTGGCTTGTGGGCGCTATCGTCGTGACCGCGATTCTGTCGAACCTGACGGCGGTGCAAAGGATAGTGCTCGCGATAAGGTACGGCCGAGGCTAAGATCTGAAAAAAAGGTTGTATGTAGTATGCAACCTACTTTGTTTGATCGCTTATTCTCCTTATACTGGGACCTCTTCTTCATGGCAGACGCGGATATAATCGATCTCGGTCTCCCCGGTCACGCTACATGTAATGATTTCTACCGCCACATCTTCACATACAGTTATGATTTTGGTTGCACCTTCTGGCTCTTCAGCGGCACCTGGGGTTGTACTTATTTGAGTGTCACCAGTCTTCGTAGTGGTCAGCGTGTTATCCGAATCAGAATAATCCATCGATGTTACAGCAGCTTGATCGCCATTTTCGAATGTTATTTCGGTAGATGCTTTGGTACCATCAGCGTCCACTTCTAGGACCTTCGATGACACCGTATTCCCACTTGTATCTTTTTCTGTCGTCAGTGCCGTCGTTTTGCCGGTCGATTCATCTTTGGCAACGTATTCGGTTACAGTAGATCCATCTGTTTTGGTCGTCTCTTTAACGATTGTACTGCCATCCACGTTTGAATATTCTGTCGTCGTTTCGCCATCCTTCTCGGTTATGGTTTTGGTGTTACCGGTCTTTGGGTCCACGTATTTCGTCTCTGTAACAACGCCATCTTTCTCAGTAACTGCCTTTATATATTTACCATCAGTATCTTTGTACTCCGACACCGTGCTGCCGTCTGGATACTCCGTCACCACCAGTTCCACACCGGTTATTGGGTCTTTGTAAATCTTGATTTTGACTACAGTCCCGTCGGCCATAGTATATTCAGATTCACCTACTTGCGTTGCAGTTTCAGCGTTAAAATCTGGTTCTGCAGGCACAAAGTCCAATCCAGCTTTCACCCCGTCTACCTGAGACGTCAGAGTACTTATCTTGCCAACTTGCGCAGATTGCTGATCTTTTAATGCTTGTACTTTGTCGGCATCTACTGCTGCAGCCATTGTAGCACAGACTAAGAGCAAACTTAGGACTAGAAGCCCAAGCATCAACCCCTTCATGGTATTCTTCTTAAAGGGGGACCAATAAGTGCGAGCGTTAGGTCTCATACACCTCCATTAAACTTCAACACATAAACAATTTGGCTCTTGGCAAATCTTTCGAATATCCCTGTCTGAAAAGAGTAATTCTATTTTTCTTTTTATGTCATTTTGATGCGCATTTCTTTCCCCTCTAACCTGGGACTAAACTCGATTGTCCTCTTCAATATTCAGACGTTGTATTTGTAGGATTTATCGTCCCATCTTCTTCTGGTTTTGGAATGTCTTCATCCATTTTTATCTCAATTGGTTCATCGGCGTAGATTTCAAAGCCAGGATTGTCGATCTAGAGCTCAATTTGTGGGTTTGCAGGATCTATAGTCGAGAACCAATTAGGTGAAGTTCGCCTCTGTTTCGGGCTCTCTGCCCACCTCAACTTCGGATAAGTTGGTGTTTGCCACATTTCCCGCAAGGGGAAGTGCGGCAAGAGCCTCTGGTTTCGTCGAGTTCATCGCATCGCGACCACTTTTCTCGGCTAGAGGTTCCGTTTCGTTGAAGGACACGTTAGTTTCTGACTCGTTTGTCTCCAATCCAGATACCGATCCCGGTTTATCTATCCGGACGTTGACTACTGGATCTTTGATCTTCACCAGGACTTTGGGCTTTTGGATCTGAACATTGACCTCGGGTTTGGTGACGTTTGCATTCACTTCAGGTTGCGTCGTGTTAGTTTCGGACAGGTTACCAGACCTGTTCAGCCCAGTCTCGTTATTTGCGACAAAATCGTCTTTCGTTTCCGTTTCGTTTAAGGCCGCGTTAGTTTCAGATTCGTTTGGCCCCAATCCAGATAACGACCCTGGTTTATCTATCCGGACATTGACTACTGGATCTTTGATCTTCACCAGGACTTTGGGCTTTTGGATCTGAACATTGACCTCGGGTTTGGTGACGTTTGCATTCACTTCAGGTTGCGTCGTGTTAGTTTCGGACAGGTTACCAGACCTGTTCAGCCCAGTCTCGTTATTTGCGACAAAATCGTCTTTCGTTTCCGTTTCGTTTAAGGCCGCGTTAGTTTCAGATTCGTTTGTCTCCAATCCAGATAACGATCCCGGTTTATCTATCCGGACGTTGACTACTGGATCTTTGATCTTCACCAGGACTTTGGGCTTTTGGATCTGAACATTGACCTCGGGTTTGGTGACGTTTGCATTCACTTCAGGTTGCGTCGTGTTAGTTTCGGACAGGTTACCAGACCTGTTCAGCCCAGTCTCGTTATTTGCGACAAAATCGTCTTTCGTTTCCGTTTCGTTTAAGGCCGCGTTAGTTTCAGATTCGTTTGGCCCCAATCCAGATAACGACCCTGGTTTATCTATCCGGACATTGACTACTGGATCTTTGATCTTCACCAGGACTTTGGGCTTTTGGATCTGAACATTGACCTCGGGCTTGGTGACGTTTGCATTCACTTCAGGTTGCGTCGTGTTAGTTTCGGACAGGTTACCAGACCTGTTCAGCCCAGTCTCGTTATTTGCGACAAAATCGTCTTTCGTTTCCGTTTCGTTTAAGGCCGCGTTAGTTTCAGATTCGTTTGTCTCCAATCCAGATAACGATCCCGGTTTATCTATCCGGACGTTGACTACTGGATCTTTGATCTTCACCAGGACTTTGGGCTTTTGGATCTGAACATTGACCTCGGGTTTGGTGACGTTTGCTTTCACTTCGGTCTGCGTCGCGTTAGTTTCGGACAGGTTACCAGAATCGTTTCCAACCCTTGTCATGTTCGTTTCC
>CAZXBV010000048.1:0-8912 GCA_964639155.1 uncultured Methanotrichaceae archaeon | reverse complement strand
GAGAACTTCTGACCACCGACTTCGTTCACTTTGCTAGGCCTCACCTTCTTGATGGCATCGTCGAAATGCTTCTTTCCAACCTTGTACTTCTTGATCTCGTCTTCTTCCTGAGGCTTTCCGTCAAAGACGTACTCACGAATGGCCAACATCACGGCCTCGTTGCAGACAGCAGCAAGATCTGCCCCAGAATAACCGTCAGACCGAGCCGCTATGCTTTCAAGATCGACGTCATCAGAAAGTGGCCGATCTTTGGCATGAATCTTCAAGATCTCCAGCCGCGCATCTTTGTCAGGCATCCCGATCTCAACCATCCTGTCGAATCTCCCTGGCCGAAGAAGCGCCGGATCGATTATGTCAGGCCGGTTGGTAGCGGCAATTACGACCACGTTGTGAAGAGCCTCTAAACCGTCCATCTCAGAGAGGATCTGACTGATCACCCTTTCAGTGACGTGAGAGTCGCCAAGTCCACTGCCACGAGCCGGAGTGATCGAGTCGATCTCGTCGAAGAACAACACCACAGGAGCAGCTTGCCTCGCCTTCCTGAACGTCTCTCTTACGGCCTTCTCAGACTCGCCAACCCACTTGCTCAAGAACTCAGGACCCTTGATCGATATGAAGTTGGCCTGACTCTCTGTTGCCACGGCCTTTGCCATCAGAGTCTTGCCGGTCCCAGGCGGACCATAAAGCAAGATGCCCTTGGGCGGATTTGCGGCCATATGGCTGAAAAGCTCAGGGTAGCTGAGCGGCCATTCCACGGCCTCCATAAGCTCTTGTTTTACGTCCTTCAAGCCGCCAATTTCATCCCAGTGAACGTTAGGAGACTCAACCAGAACCTCTCGCATGGCGCTTGGCTCCATCTCCCGAAGAGCATCGAAGAAATCTTCGTTGGTTACCACGATCTTGTTCAAGATCTCGACAGGTATGCTCTCAACATCCAGATCCATCTCGGGAAGGATGCGCCGAAGAGATCTCATCCCAGCTTCTCTTGCAAGAGCCGCAAGATCCGCTCCGACAAACCCGTGAGTGACCTCGGCGAGCTTCTCCAAGCTTACGTCCTCGGCCAGAGGCATTCCTCTCGTGTGAATCTGAAGGACCTCATGCCTCGCCTCCACGTTGGGAACGCCGATCTCAATCTCTCTGTCAAACCTGCCAGGTCTTCTCAGAGCCTGATCGAGAGCATCGGGCCTGTTGGTTGCGCCGATTACCACCACTTTCCCTCTGGACTCAAGACCGTCCATCAAAGCCAAGAGCTGAGCTACAATGCGCCGTTCTACTTCGCCTGTAACCTCTTCTCTCTTCGGCGCGATCGAGTCGATCTCGTCGATGAGCACTATGCTTGGAGCCTCTTGCTCGGCTGTTTCGAAGATCTCGCGAAGCTTCTGCTCGCTCTCTCCATAGTACTTAGACATGATCTCGGGGCCGCTCAAGGTCTGGAAGTGAGCGTTTGTCTCAGAGGCCAAGGCTTTAGCAAGCAGAGTCTTGCCGGTTCCAGGCGGACCATGAAGAAGAACGCCCTTTGGAGCTTCCACGCCGAGCCGCTCGAAAAGCTCAGGATGTTTCATGGGAAGCTCGATCATCTCTCTCACCTTCTTGATCTCAGGACCGAGCCCGCCTATGTCTTCATAAGTAACTCTGGATACGGCGATCTTCTCTTCTTTGATGGGCTTGTCACTTATCGAGATCTGGGTCCTATCACCGATTATGACAGCGTCAGCAGATGGTGAAATCCTGGCGGCGACAAGATCGATCTTTCGGCCCATGACGTTGATCTCGATAATGTCGCCTTTAGTCAAGACCCGGCCGTCCAGGTATCTTTGGAGGTATTCTTCGCCGCCGGTTATCCTCAAGGGGACCGTAGGAGCGAAAGTTATCTTCTCTGCAGGAGCTGACTTGATGAGCTTTATGGGAACTCTGTCATCGATGCTAACCCTGGCGTTCCGCCTGATGTTTCCATCGAGCCGAATTACGCCAGTACCTGTGTCCGATGGGTACCCAGGAAGGAGCAATGCTGCGGTCTTTTTCTTCCCTTCAATGCTGAGAATGTCTCCTGCCTGCCATCCTGCCTTGTATAGAACGGCCTGGTCAACCCTAGCAATCCCCCGTCCCACATCAGAAGGACGAGCTTCACCAACTTTAAGCGTGTAATCTCCAGCCATTTTAACCCTCAAACAATAATCGTTCTCTTCTTTATTTCAACTTATCCACTTTATTCGAACCAGAACGCCAAATCGGCTCGATTTGGGACTGACATCACGAATATGGCGCGACGACAAAGGGCGAGGATTTCCGGTCCATTGTTGCACCAAATAGCAGTAACCAATGGTTAGTATCTAAGAGTGAGATGATATATAAAGGTATTGGTTCAATGAGGAGAATGTGAAGAGGTAGCCGAAGATGGAGGCGTGCAAGATCCACTTGTTGCAAGTCAAGCATTCTCGACTATTGGGTTCAAACAGTTAAAAAAATATATAATTAATATTTAAATTCTGTAGCATCACTGAGCACCGATCTCGCAAAAAACAATTAGCATCAGCTAATCGATTCTCGACTATATTTTCTCAGTCACTCAGGAGTTGCCAGGGTCAAACCACCGTAAGGCATCACCAGGACCTTCGAGTCCTCGCCTTGCTGATCCCATGCCATCTTGAGAGCATCTTCAAGTGAAGAAGCATGCCCAAAAAAACACATCTCGACCATTTCGCACGGAAGTTTCGATACGAGGATCAAGTTCTTTTCAAGCGACTCTTTCGCGATCAAAGCGGCCTTGTGTCCACCAAACTCGTACTCGCGCCCGAACCGATCGACGCAATCTTCAGGACAGGCAGCCTCTTTTGCCCATCGACTGAATACGGCATCACCAAGACCTTCAGCACATTCTGCAAGAAGGATCATCGTTCCACCAGGAAGAACCGCCTCTTTGGCGTTGTCCATGGCTTTATGTGCTTGGTACAGATTTATGTCCTTGGGGCGGCCGCCAGCACAGGCGATCACTATCTTGGCAGGTTTCACCTTCTTTTTGTACATCTGGTCAACGACCTTTGCGCCGACACGATGAGCCTTGACATAATCGCCAGCAACAGCTCTGACAATCTCTTTTCTGCTGTTGAGAACCGCGTTTAAGATGAAATCAAGGCCAACAATTCCTGCAGCCTCTTCCATGTCAAGCCTGACAGGGCTCTTCAGTGATCCCGACCTTGCCAAAGGATCTGTCATCATCGCATGGTTCTTGTTTATCGATCGCTCAGAACTTACGCCTGGAAGTACGGCTTTTGCGCCGCCGCTGTAACCTGCATAATAATGGTACTCGATGTTCCCGGTCCCGATCTTAAGATCGGTTGCAGCAACTTCTTCGAATATCTCGACCGGCGTTCCTCTTTTTGTCTCGCCCAAAAAGACGCATCGAGTCTTATCGTGCTGAACGTGAGGAAAAGAAGTGCAATCTTGGATAATTGTATTTTCTTCTTTGGAGGTCATCCGCCGATGAGTGCCAAGGCCAAAGACGATTTTTATGTCTTCGATCCCGATCGCCTTGAGCCGTTCGATCAGAGGCGGCAACATCTTGCTGGACGGAGCGGGCCGAGTGATGTCACTTACCATGATCGAAGCGCTTTTGCACCCATCGATATCAAAAAGAGACGCGCCGATTGATTCGTCTAAGGCTCGTCCAACTTCGCCGATTTCGTCCTCTACGCCAGAAAGTTCGTCTGGAAAAAGGACTTCATACCTGTCATCACCTTCAACATCCAGCTGAATAGTCCCTGCGCCATAACCTAACTCCATCTCACGCCCTCCAGAAATTCGCCCTGTCGTTAATCTCTTTGAACGCCTCAAATATGGGCGTGTTGGTGGTGAAGCTAAAGAAGTCTGCACCCACCGCGTCACATACTTGCTGGATCTGGTTATTGTGAGTCTCCATCCGACGCAAGTACTCTTCTTTCATGTGAGGAGTTATGCTGGTCACCACAGACTCTTTGGATTCCATATCGATGAACCTGAGATCGCCTTCGATGCTTAGATCTGCTTCTACCGGGTCTAGAACCTGTATCAATATCACGTCATGAAGTGAGAGACGATATATGCTGTTTGTCAGGTTCTTGATGTCGTCCAAAAAGTCCGATATCAAGACGACCAGACTCGTGGATCTGATCAATTTGTCGAACTGCTCTGAGACCTTTTTGATATCGGTTCCGCCCGAGGGTCGGGTTCTGCCCAAGTCTTCAATGGCCCAAAATAGGTTGCGCCTTCCGGCTACCGATTCACCTGGTTCTAACATCTCCCCAAACTTGGAAATAGAGAACTTCTCGTTCTCCTTTACGGCAAGATAAGAGAAACCCGTCGCCAACATTGTGGCAAAATCGAACTTATCGCCATAACCCATACTGGCGCTGGCGTCCAGGAGAATGTGAACCATCAGACTCTTTTCTTCCTCGTGCTCGCGAACGTAGAGCTTTTCAGATCTGCCGTAAACTTTCCAGTCCACGAACTTGAAATCGTCTCCTTTCCGGTATTCACGATAGCCGACGGGATTGGTCCCACGGCCTACCTTGACCGACCTTCTGGCACCGGTATAGGTTGTGGAGACTCGTTTTCTCACCAGTAAGGTGAAACGGTCTAGTTCTCTTAAGAACTCGGTGTCCATCTGTCCACCCTCAAAAACAACTGGCCAGATCAGACCCCTTTCAGGATGTCAGATATGACTTGATCGGTGGTAACGCCCTTTCTTTCGGACTCGAAGCTCAATATGATCCTATGCCTGAGTATGGGGTACGCCATGATGTCTAAGTCTTCTCTTGATACGTAATCTCGCCCTTGAAGAAATGCCCTTGCCTTTGCAGCCAACGTGAGGCCGATGGAAGCTCGGGGGCTTACGCCGTACTCCACGCCGTCCCAGCTCCTGGTGGCCACCACGATCTTTATTGCGGCCATCTTCAAGTCGTCAGAGATGGGAATGTCTCTTGTGAGCTGCTGGAGCGAGAGAAGTTCCCTTTTTGTCACCACCCTGCTTACCGTTGGGACTTGATGGCCGGTGTACATCTCTGCGATCTTGTATTCTTCTTCAAGAGATGGATAATCGATGTACACTTTCAAGAGGAATCTGTCCAATTGGGCTTCAGGAAGTGGAAACGTTCCCTCCATCTCGATGGGATTTTGAGTTGCCAATATGAAGAACGGCTCATCCAGCTTGTAAGTATTCTTGCCCACAGTGACCTGCTTTTCTTGCATCGCTTCGAGCATGGCGCTCTGGGTCCTGGGTGACGCCCTGTTAATCTCGTCGGCCAGTACTATGTTAGCGAAGATTGGACCCTGCTCGAACCTGAACTCTTTAGTTCCGTCGACATCTTCTATTATAGTGGTCCCGGTGATGTCTGCAGGCATGAGATCTGGAGTACACTGAATCCTACTAAAGTCAAGTCCAGTAGTCTGGGCGATTGTCTTGATGAGAAGGGTTTTTCCAAGACCCGGATTGCTCTCCAGAAGGATGTGGCCTCCCGCTAAAATTCCAACCAGAATCTGCTCGATCACTTTTTTCTGGCCCACTACAACTTTGTCGATCTCACTTCTTATGGTCTCGAAGATGGCTGGCGCATCGTTATACACGTTAATCAGATCGTCTCTCATCAATCTTGCCTCGGTAAGAGTCTACCACAATTATCAGAGTTACCAAATACGGACGCAGGTCCTCGACTATATAGTGTTTAGCGATACCTTTCGGACAAATATCTAACTCGTAAGAGTTTGAGATTTGGCCTATTCGTATCGTTAAGCACTAATCTGGCAAGAACCGGCTTGTCTCATCTAACCGGTTCTTGACTATATTTTGTCCACGGTTAACCGTTTGCCAGGTTTTCGAAGTATCTTTTGATGATCTCCCTGTGCTGAGGCGGCAGGCTTTCGATGTAAAGCTCAGTTGGGACCGCCACGCCTTCCCCTGGCGTCGCTGCTTGAAAGAGCCGATCCAAAGGTTCGGTCTCTTCAGACCTGAACCCTGCACCAGATCCAGGAAATATCTCAAGTTCCAGCTTTTCCTCCTGGAGAATCGCAAGAGAAGGCTTTCCGTAAATCTCGCCGGAAATTCCCGAATCCGAGAACCGATTCTCTTGTTCTTCTTCCTGAAAGAGGCTTGTCGCTTGATCTTTTAGATCTATCAAAGACTGAAAGCTCGCCGGTGATATGTCATCGCCTGCCTGGCTCTGGCCGAAAATGACAACTCCCACAAGGAAGAGCACAACCATTCCAAACTTGAAATATAGCTCAGGAACGCTCCGGTCCTTTAAAGAGATCCTCTGGCCGTTGATCAGATCAAAGATGCCCACACGAGAGAGTTTTCGTTTGACGTTTTCGGCCAGGTTTTGCATGATCACCGAATCTGAATCGCGGTTGTCATAAGCGGTCTTGGCCTTGACAGAAAGCGATCCTGCTAGGTGCTCAAATAAGGATGATTTAGACCGTCTCTTCAACATGTAGGCGAGAGAAAGGCCGAAAAGGAAGGAGATTACGGCCGGAATCTCAGCTAAAAGGAGAGAATCTTGCCAGTAAAACCTGAAGAAGGCAGGAATCCCAATTAAGAGCAACGCTGCGTATACCGCTGTTCCGACCAAGATGGCGTCGAGCAGGTAGAGAACCATTTTGATTCGTCTGTAACTTGCAGTTAGCCGCCTCAGGTCAACCAGAAACTCGTATGAACCTTCCACAAATACCCGTTTTACTCCATCAAAGTATAATACTTTCCATGCAAGATGAGCATTCGCAAGAGATTTTTTGATTTGTTGGGCGGAATCGTGCGGGCCAAATTAGGTTTATAAAGTTTGAGATCTATGCCCATCGATGAGACCTCCTTTTGGTTTTGGAAGTGGGGATGAGAGGTGGCAAGACTAAAATGACCATCCCGGCGAGAACGGCCGGGCTTATGAAGACGGAAAACCGAGAACAATGGCAAGGATATTTGACAAAGGCGGACTGAAAGTTGGACTTCCAGTCCTCTTTATGCTGACGGCACTGGTGTCAATCGCTCTGATCAGTGCGGTCTGCTTCTTTGGGCAGGATTCGGCTTTGGATCCCATGTCCAAGAACGAGACGAATCTGAGCTCCGAAGAGCTGATAGAAGGCATCACCGCAGGTGTCTGGATCGCGCCGTATGGTGAACGCAACCTCTCATCCGAGATGGAGACCACATTAGAAGCACTTCCCGAAACTGCCAGGACGTTAAGGATCGCAGTGGGTGGAGACGATGCTGTGAGTGTGGGGTATGTTGGGGCCTCAAATGGAGTTTTGATAGTCTGGCCCGACATCACCGAAACCTTGATCGAGATCGCCCCCTTCGACCACAGGGAACGACCTTGGTATCAGGAGGCAGAGAGCGCGGGCGAAACCATCTGGACAGATCCGTATCTTGACACCGGTACTAACGCCCCTGCAATAACCTGTGCCACGCCGATATACAGTGGTGGCGAAGTTGCGGGAGTTGCAGGAATGGACGTGTCTCTTGCCGAGATCAACCGCGATATGTCTCTTCACCCTGATCTTTACTCCTTCTTGCTGGACAGGGCAGGGGTTGTGGTGATGCGACCACTCGACCTGACTGAAGGTTTCCTATGGGACGAGTTGTTGGTGCCAGGAAGTCTCCTAGACTCTCAAAGCCCTCAGCTTGGCGAGATTGCAGACAAGATGATACATGAGCAAACGGGAGTGGCTATGGTCAGCTTGAGCAAAGGAGAGTGTAGGATCGCCTATGCGCCACTCCCTTCGGTCGGCTGGAGCCTGGGGGTCATGTCGGGCGATTCAGAACTGGCGACGGCAAAAGCCGCCCAGTACGACGAACATTTCCGCCGCGTTGCGACCCAAAATGATATAGTGGCCCTTTCGGCAGCAGAGAGCCTAAGGGATATTGCTGCCAGAAAGCCAAAAGAAGCCGAAGAAATGGAAAACCTGAGCGAGGACGCCAAGAGCAACAAGACGGGACTGATCTTCGCAGCCTTTGTTGCATCACTCTTCCTCGCTGGCGCAATCGGAGTCTGGGCAAGTCGCGACATATCCAGATCTTTAGAGCGAATCGTCGAGGCGCTGGACAGTGCAGCAGAAGGCGATCTGGAAGATGTAGAAGAGACCGATTTACCAGAAGAGATCGGGACTGTCGGCGAGGCTTTCAACAGGATGGTGGCCGAACAGAGGCACTCAAAGGTTGAAGAGTATCTAACAAATGGGCAAGAAGAGGTCATGGAAATGATTCGAGAGATTCTCTTGCCCGAGAAGACGCCTCAGGTGGAAGGTTACGAAGTTGAAGCCATTTCTATGAGAGCCGGTCATGGCGATGATCACTTTTATGACGTCTTCGAGATGGAAGACAACAGAACCGGTGTGGTGATGGCAAAGGTGTCAGGAGATGGCGTTTCTGCGGCCTTGCTTGCGGTTCTTTCAAAGCCCGTGATCCGGGCATCTTTCAGGAGGGGTGAAGATCCGGCAAAGGCGCTCAGAGAAGCAAACCTCGAAATAAGCGAAAGTTCAAAGCATGGCATGCTGGTCTCCTGTTTCTGCGGGATGCTAGATCCTTCAAGCAACCTGATGGAGTACGCCAATGCAGGTCATATCCCACCTTTCGTTGTGAGCTCTCAAGGGTTTGTGGACACTTTGACAGGAGGCGGAATCGCCCTTGGAGCCCTTGACAATATCGAACTCGATATGGAAGGATGGATGCTGGATTCTGGCGACGTCTTGGTCATATACAACGACGGAACGATCGACGCGATCGACGAGCTGGGCGAAAAGTTCGGCACAGAAAAACTGATCGAGGTCGTCCGAGATAATCGAGCCAGGCATGCCACTGAGATCATCGAGACAGTCGAAAAGGCGATCAAGTCACATATCAAAAATCAGCCTCAAAAGGACGATTTTAACTTGATCATCGTGAAGAGGTC
>CAZXBV010000047.1:4820-8958 GCA_964639155.1 uncultured Methanotrichaceae archaeon | reverse complement strand
AAAAATGTAGGTCTTCTCCCCAAGGTGAAGATAGAGTTAATCGTATGTGATGATGAAGTCGACTTTTTGATCGATGTTATTTCTGCAGCCTTGAGAACGGGCTGTTTTGGGGACGGCAGGATCTTCGTGACACCGGTAATCAGATCCATCAAGATCAGGTCTGGCGAAGATATAACTCAATTTTCTTTAATTGATGAAGTGATCGGCTAGCTTGAAAATATGCACCCAGATTGCCTTCCATCAGTCATCTGTTAAGGATTATGAGCTACATCTTGCACATAAACGTGTACTGCCATTATACGAAACCGACATGATCTAGTATAATAATTACGCAGCACTCATATGACTTTGTCCCTTCTCGACGGATCCTTAGGTATCGATAACAAATTAATCTCATCTAATTGATTCTCGACTATACATTTTTGCCCTCAGACGGTCTCGATCGACCCGAGCATGTTTCGCGTCAGGAAATACGCGGCAATGGTCACAGAGACGCCGACGGACCCGCCCAGAAAAAAGACAGTCTCAGTCGAGAAGTGATCCATGACGAGCCCGCCTGCCAGAGGTGCCGTAATCATCCCAAAGCTCATCGCAGTGTTGTATGCGCCCATCGAGGTCCCCATCCCGATAGTCTTTCCAAGCTTCACCGTAAGAGACATGACTGCTGGCATCAGTATCGCACTTCCAAGCCCGTTTACGCAGGCGATTAGGAAGAGTTCAGAAAAAGATTGGCTGAAAGGAATTGCGGCAAGGCTAACTGCGGCCAAAAGGGATCCTGCCAATATCATTCGAATCGCATGTCCTCTATCCGCCATCCTTCCGAAAGGAATCTGAAAGAGCGCCATAAGGAAGATGGAGACCGTGAGGATAAGGCCTACCTTGGCAGGAACTATTCCGATCTGGGCGGCAAAGAGCGGCATGAAAACCAGAATCACGCCACGAACCACAGCGTTCAAGGCGGTAAAGGCGAGAACGTCCAGAACTACTGGCTGGGTGAACGCGTGCCGAAGTGAAACCCTCTCCTTCCCTTGTGACTGGGCGGATTTTTCGGTCTCTGGAAGAAGTGCGGCGACGAAAAGGAATGCAATAGTCGAAAGTCCTGCCATCATGTAGAATGCCGACGAAAGCCCAAAGGTGTCGTTCAATATCCCGCCAAGGAAGGGGCCAGATCCCAGCCCTACGAAGAACGAGATCTGGAACTTCGCCATGTAGCTTCCTTCTTCGCCCTTCTTTGAAAGGTCCCCGATATATGCCATCGCGATCGGAACCACCATCGCTGATGCGATCCCATGCAAAAACCGAACGGCAGTGAGGACATAAACGCTATCTGCTGCAACGTAACCCAATGAGAGTGCAGCATATGCAAGAAGGCCTGCCACGATGAACTTCTTTCGTCCCGACCTATCGGAAATCCTTCCGACAATCGGCATGAATATCGCCCGCGCAGCCGCAAACCCCGAGAAGATCATCCCAACCCAAAATCCCGTGGCACCAAGGTTATCAGCATAAACGGGCAGGAGCGGGCTCACTATCCCAAGGCCGAGCATAGTTGCAAATACTGAGATGAACAACACGTTAAACTGCCTTTTTTCTACATCCATAATTGACAATCCGGGGTAATCTATGGGCGATGGGCGATGGTGTATGATGCGACGTGGGATGCGGGCATATTGTGGTATATGAGTGTGGTTATGTACGCGAGGGGACGGTCATCTATTATAAAATGTGAATTTTAGCGGTTACTTTGTTGACCTAGACAAAAAAACTACCCTACACCAGAAATGATCACATCCAGAATACTCGATTTTTGGATTATAGTGCTTGACGGTAAACACCGTCATGGCGTGAGCTGATTAGTGCCATCCGATTTGTTCTCGACTATCTGACGTTTAATCCTGCAAATCATCTCTCGCTTGCTTCGCGCGCCCTCGATTCCCGCGCCTTTTCCTCGCTTCTCGCCTTCGTCTCTTTGTCCATTATCTCGATCAACTCGTCCATGGTGAAAGGTTCCACCAGATCTATCAGCTTTCGGGCCTTTGCACATTCTTCCCTCATCGAGACGAAACGACGGCGTAGGCGCTCTACCTCGCCGCTCCTTTCAGCATCCTCCAAGATGCTTTCGGCTTCATCGATGGCGACGAGGTGGATATGCATTATCTGTTTGATCTTTTCGTTCTCGGCTTTGAAGGCCTCGTCTATGTTCTGCATGGCGACGTAGTAGTTTCTCTTATCGCCTGGCTTTCTCACCCTCCGAACGACTCCTTGATCCTCCAGAAACGTCATATTGGTGCTTACGGTGGACTTGCTGTAACCAGTCACCTCCACCAGCTCGTCCATGGACATGGGGCCATCTGCCAGTATCAACGCCCCTCGGAGTGCACCAGCAGCGTCGCTCATCCCCCACATCTTCGCCACCTGCACGCCGGAATCTACTATGCACCTTTTGGCGGCCTCCTCAGGAGACATATATTCGTGGGTCATCAATTGGTGAATCGGCCACAAAGTTTAAGTACATTTCGTACGATCCGAACTTACAGTAAAATCCGAACGATGCGAAAGGAACTCAGACAGTAACAAGAAGAATCTGGCGAGGTGAAGATCACGAGCAAGGGAGAGAGGCTTGGCACTTGGATCGAAGGAAACCCGATAATAATCTTGACTTTAGCTGCACTTCTCACGGTGGCATCGATCCACTACGCCCAGAATATCACGATGGAGACGGAGACAGAGACCCTCGTCGACGAGAACTCCAGGCTCTACGTGGAGTTTGACCACCTCTTCCAGGACAAGTTCGGGACTGAATCTATCGTGGTCCTGGTGGAGGGTGACGCGGTAACGAAGCCCGAGTCCCTAAAGGCAATGGGCCGCTTAACCCGCCAGATGGAGACGGTGGAAAACGTCCTTGGAACCATCAGTATTGCAGAGATGGTAATGGACGCTGAGGCCCAAAAGACGGGCGTTCGGAAAATTCCCAACTCTCAAGCAAGGATTGACGAGATTCTAGAAGAGCTTGAGACGACGAATCCTGCCATGCTCCACGCCCTCCTCCCTGATCAGGGACATACCCTGATATCCATCGAGCTTCCGACCTCCTTACCTCAAGAGAGCATGAAGGCAGTTCTTCCGGAAACTTATTCTGCCGTGGAGATGGCAGAATTTCCTGCAGGTGCCGACACCATCGTAACCGGAGAAATCGCCCTCAGAAACGATATCGAATGGGAGATGAATTCCTCCATGGGAACGCTTCTCATGATTTCAGGCCTCTTGATGGTGGTGGCCCTATTCCTCGTTTTCAGACACGTTCACTTCCCCCTTCTGCCGCTTCCAGTCGTCTTTCTGGGGATAATCTGGACCTTCGGGATGATGGGATTTTTAGAGGTGCCTTTGACGATGGTTTCCATGGCGGCATTTCCGATACTCATCGGCCTTGGGATAGATTACGCGATCCAGTTTCAGAACCGAATCGAAGAGGAGTTTCAACGAGGCGAATCGATAGCCACGGCGGCGATAGATACCGTGACCCACACAGCACCCGCGGTCCTGATCGCCCTCGTCATAACTGGAGCGGGCTTCTTCTCCCTTTTTTCGTCTTCCGTCCCCATGATCAAAGACTTTGGACTCCTCTGCTTGATCGGCATAATCATGTGCTACATCTCTTCTCTCTTTGTGGGGGTTACAATACTCTACCAGATCGAGAGGGGACGAAACAACAGGAACGACCAAAACGGCAATGGGGGGACTGACAAAAAGTCTCCGATCGGCCCATTGATCGTGAAGTCGGCGGCCTTCGTCGTTCACAGGTGGCAGGTCGTGTTGGTGGTAGCAGTCGTCCTTTCTGGTATGGGCCTATATGCCGACACGAAAGTTCCGATAGAGACTGATTTCAAAGAGTTCATACCTCAGGACCTTACGCCACTCATTCAGTTCCGCCACCTTCACAACGTATTCGGCGGCGAAGATCAGCTAAATATCATAGTTCAGGGGGACGTGACCGATCCAGAGACTCTGAAATGGATGGACGAGTTTGGATCTTACGTATCAGAGTCAAGGGATAAAGTATACGGAGCAACAAGCCTTGCCACCCTCGTCAAGAGCTACAACGGCGGGACCATACCCAAAGACAATTCTGGGGTAGTGG
>CAZXBV010000047.1:2834-4720 GCA_964639155.1 uncultured Methanotrichaceae archaeon | reverse complement strand
GGCAGAATGCGGATGACACTTCTGGGCTTGGTCTTGATATTCTTCATACTCCTATTGATTTATAGAGACCTGGTCAAGGCGATCTTGCCGGTTCTTCCGATGTTCATTGTCATAGGTTGGATGGGCGGGATAATGTACGTCACCGGTATGAAATACAATCCCATGACTGCAACCCTCGGAGCTTTGATCCTGGGCGTGGGGTCGGAGTACGCCATTTTGACGATGGAACGGTTCTACGAGGAGAAAGAGAAGACTGATGACGTCATGGAAGCGCTCTTCACGGCGGTCGGCAGCATCGGAGCTGCGATAGTCGCCTCGGGTCTCACCACAGTATTCGGCTTTTCCGCTCTTATCGCATCACCATTCCCCATGACCAGCAGCTTTGGAACGATAACGGTGCTTTCGGTCATATTCGCCCTATTAGCCACCTTTACCGTGTTCCCGGTGCTTTTGATCAGGCTCGAGTACTGGAGAACACATAAAGCGGAAATAAAAGTCAGAGCCTCAAATTTGTTGATTATGTCCCTTGGGAGGTTGAAGGATTGAGAAATATCGTCAATTTCAGCCAGATAACGGCGCTTATGTTCATCGCCCTGGCCCTGGTCAACCCGGTTTTGGCCGAGGCTCAGGACAACTATATCCCCTCTGTATCACTGGATAACTACTGGGAAACCTTTGGATTGCCAAAGCTTGACGCAAGCCTGGCTGGAACCAACGAGTTCGAGAGAGGCGACACCGTCGACCTTTACGTGGATCTGACCAACTACGGCAGGATAATGGGCTTTGACGCAGACAAGAAGGCAGACACCAAAATGGAACAGACTCTGGCAGATCGAGAGCTAGACTACGAGCGCGAGAGGACCACGGCCCTTGGGATAACCGGAACGCTCCGTTCCAGTGTCGATTTCATCGAGGTTAAGTCAGGTGACCAGGTGGTTGAGTCTCTCCGATCCGGAGAGAGGGCAAAAGACCCCATGATCTTCACGATCAAGATCGGAAACCACGTTCCTGCGGGCGAGTATCCCATGTTTCTGGATCTCTCCTATGATTATCAGTACAACGCCGAGGTCGATGCTGACGAGCTAGATCCTGCGATCGGGTTGAGAGGCTTTCAGGCAGCCTATTGGTATGAAAGTGAAAACCAGTCCATCAAAATCCCAATATTTGTCAAGAAGGAGTCCGACTTTGAGATCACCGCGACTAAAGGCGAGCTGAAGGTAGGACAAAAAGACGGGATAATCGAAGTTGCCTACAAGAATATCGGCGAAGATCCTGCCAAAGATGCCATCGCCAGGTTGAGCGTCTTTAAGCCCTTCTCTTCCACGGACGATCAGGCCTACATAGGAACGCTCGGGCCAGATGAAGAGATAACGGTGAAGTTCAAGATCGACGTGGACGATGACGCAACTCCCAAACCATACGGAATAAACAGCGAGATTAAGTATACTGACACAAGAGGAGATACGGTCATCTCTGAGAGCATGAAGATCCCAGTGAACGTAAGCGAAGCTGGCCGGTCTTACAAGTTGCCTTTGGTGATCCTCTTGATCTTGTTGATGGCGGCCGGTGCAGGTCTTTACAGGAGAAGGAAGGCTTAGACGATCCGCCTTCTGCCTATCCTGGCTTGAATCCCCATTTTTTCAGAACTAAATTAATAAATACAATAGGGGATTTAACAGAAGAAAGCATAGACCCCACCCACCTAAATGATCTTTTTTCGGTAGTTTTTTATCATCTTGGGGCATTTGAATTTTTTAGAATACACAAAGAATATTTGGAATTTGTGGGAAACAGTTAAATAGTTTTCAATGTGAGGATATGTCTCGAAGGAGAATAAAGGGGGATAGCTTTGCTGTTTGGATGTATATCGAGATATATCAGATCAT
>CAZXBV010000047.1:0-2734 GCA_964639155.1 uncultured Methanotrichaceae archaeon | reverse complement strand
GAATAAAGGGGGATAGCTTTGCTGTTTGGATGTATATCGAGATATATCAGATCATGTAGTTTTGGGTCAAAGACGGAGGCGTGGGGCCGAAAATTAGATTCTATTTTTTGGATAGCTTCGGCCTTCGATCAATGATAAATACATTTTATGGGGGCGTATTATGAAATTTGATCAAATTATCTGGCTGATCTGCCTTCTGGGCCTGATATTGGTGGCCAGCTTGCCTTCACAGGCCCAGGATAATGGATCTGACTCGTTGGTGTTGAGATACCTTGTGGAAGAGCCTGTGATCGAGACCGCATCAAAGGAGCCCGCGGAGCTTGGGGACGTTTACAGAACCGTCTCGATTCCTGGGCTGGAAAGAAGGGTCGTTCCAGGTGAGCCCATCTTGCCTGTGAAGACTGCAAGAATACTGATACCTCAAGGCGAAGAGGTCGAAACCGTGACGGTTGCGACCGGCAAAGAAAGGAACCTGGGACGAATCCTGATAGAACCTGGCTGGAACGTCTATCCCGCGGATTATCTGAAAAACAACATGTCCGAGCTTGAGCCTGTCATCTTGAACGGGACTGTATACGGCTCGATGGCGCATTATCCAGAGGATATTTATTCTGTTCTGGGCATCCAAGAGAAAAATGGATACAAGATCCTTTATGTGGATCTCTACCCGATCAGATATATTCCTAAGACGGGGGATGTCAGCTACTTTGAGACCTTTGAGATCGAGGTTAAAACCGCGCCCACTGGGACTCTTGACCGAGGTCTTTTCAGGGGCTTGCCTGAGGATCGTGACCTTGTAGAACAAATGGTTGATAACCCTACTGAGATCCTCACTTACGAGAGCGATTTGATGGCAACAGGGCCCTCGGCCCTTTTAGATGGCACGTACGATTACGTTATCATCACCAATGAGGATATGAAAAAGGCACCAGGGCCCTACAACTTTCAAGCTCTTGCCAGATGGAAGGAAAAAAAAGGGCTATCTGTTGCCATCGTGACTGTAGAAGAGATCGACGCTGCCTACAAGTATTCTGGAATTGACACGCCAGAAAGGATCCGAAATTTCATAAAAGATGCCCACCAGAACAACGGCCTAATTTATGTCCTACTGGGTGGAGACGGCGATGGTGCTGTTGTGGGCGGCGAGACAAAAGACATGATAGTTCCAGGGCGTGGCCTTTGGTCTAAGAATTACGAGCCAGATTATTATTCATGTCCATCCAGCTCGCCAAATGTAATTTCAGACCTTTATTACGCCTGCCTTAACGGGAACTATGACTACGATTCTGATGGGATATTTGGCGAACCAAATGACGGTGTCCGCGGAACAAAAGTCGATCTGCTCGCCGAAGTTTACGTGGGCAGGGCTCCAGTGGATAACTATGTGGAGCTGAATAACTTCGTCAGAAAGACCATAGCTTATGAGTCTGAAAGTCCCGATGATCCATACCTGACAAGCGCCCTTATGGTGGGCGAATATCTGGGAGATTACATCGAGAACGCCAATAAAGTTGATAATTACTGGGGCGAAGCATATGGGAATAGGGTAGCATCTCTCTTCCCAGAAGGGTTCTACATACGAACGCTCTACGATAGAATTTACCAGGGTGGTGACTGCGATTTTGACCAGCAAAACTGGCCAAAGTACGAGCTGATCGACCGGATCAACGATAACTGCCACATAATAAACCATATAGGATCAGCCAACTTCTGTGACATAGTGGCTTACGCGATGAAGATGGGATACAACGATGCAGACGCACTCAAAAATGACAAGTACTTCTTTGGGTACAGCCAGGCTGGTTATGCCGGATCTTTCGACAATAGAGATCCTGAAGGCATCTATCTTCCTCACGATTGCGTGTTGGAACATTTTGTGACGGCAAAGGGTGGTGCGTTCGCCTTCGTGGGCAATTCAAGGTTTAGCCTCTTAGGGCCAAATCCATCGTCGAGTCCTTCCCAGAAATTCAGCGAAGCGTTCTGGAAGACCCTGTTTAAAAAAGGCAGTGTAATGTCCATTGGCAAAGTGAATCAGAAATCTAAGGAACTCTATGAATCTTCGGCGCTCAGGGATGCCAACATGAGATACTGTTATTATAATATCAATTTCCTGGGCGATCCTGAGACAAAGCTTCATATGCCTTCGGCTAAACGCGGAATGGAATACGAAGATTCCGGTGCTGGTGATTCTAACGACGAAGATCCAGGATCTAAAGACTCTAACGACGAAGATTCTGGCATTGATGACTCTAAAGGTCAAAATAACACAAGGCATAGAGAGAACAGTGCCGAGTTCGACTTTGGCCAATTTGAGGATTTGAGATCTCAAGTAAGAAATGAATTTAGAGAGAAATTCGTCTAGTGAATGGGCAGGGCTCAAAGGATGTCATTGCAAGATGCGGGCTTTTTTTGTCATCCTGCCACTCCTTTATCTTTTAGTTTTATAATCCTTAACTCGGCGGAAATTAGGGAATTAATTTGGCGATTTGGTAGGCATCAAGGGCACTTGTTGTCGATAATTGCGCATTAATCTCATCAACAGCTATCCCCCATGTGGGGATGATGCGTAATGAGGGAAATTGGAACGCTTGGTAATCTGAAGCCGTCGCAAGATGTTGGTTTCTCTGTACACCAAGCGATCTGCACCAGCCGTAACCCCTAAATCGAGCCGAGTTAAGGTTATAATATGTTGGCTATCTCCAGAACATCTTCGCATCCGAGAAGGCAGATTGTA
>CAZXBV010000046.1:0-9059 GCA_964639155.1 uncultured Methanotrichaceae archaeon | reverse complement strand
ACCCATTTTGCGGCCTTTCAGGCTCACTTCCATGATTCTGCCATATTGTTCGCTTCTATATTAGCCCCATCTCAGATAGCCTGTTTGGCAGATACTCTCTCGTCACGAAATCAAGACCTTTCCCAGCAAAGGCCTGCTGCTCTGCCTTCTTCATCAACTTGATCTGGAGCTGGATCTGCTCTTTCCAGTAATCGCCAGAAAACCTTGGATCGGTCAGCTCGCTTCTCAAAGCCTGAAGATCCTGGTCGGTGAGCTTGTCGGTAGAGAGGTCATAGTCCACGATATCAGTAGGCTGAACACCCAAGAACTGTGCCGCAGGAGTGACGAGATAACTCGAAAGGTGTGCGCTCTTGATCGAGCCGTAGGCAACGCTTGCATAAATCCGATAACTCCAGGGATCGCCATCGGTGAACACGACCACCGGAATGCCAAGCTCTTCGTTCAGCCTTTTGATCAGACGCCTGGTGCTCCTTGCAGGCTGACCTTTGAGATGGACCAGCACGGAATTGTACTCCTGGTCAAACCCGTTCTCGATCAATCTCGCGTGCATACCACCGGTTTCGATCGCTATGACCAGTTTTGCGTCATGATCCGAAAACTTTACGTTGTCCACATTAAACGGAATCTGATACCCGGCCTCGCCCACGTCTTCTTGACAGTGAATCCTTCTTTCGCCACGCCGCGTGCTCTCTTTGATTTCAAGAGGTCCAAATATGGTGGCACCATCCTCTTCGGGCCTTACGTGGAAGTCTTCCCTTTGAAGCTCGGTCAAGATCTCCAAGTCCTCGACTAATCTATCGCTTTCGGACTGCTCCCCGAACTTGGCCATATCCCAGTTTTCTGAGATGTAATAGATCTCTCTTAATGTAGATCCGCGATCGTGTTTGAGATGTTCATCGATCAAGAGTCCAACGAGGTAAGATGCCTTAAGGAGGCTCTTTGCGCCCCGAACAGTCTTTACGCTCCGGACGCTCTTTTGTTTCCCGTAGACCCAGACTTTATCGTTGGGATCGTACTCGATATTGTTCTTGGTCCTGGTGGGAATGGAAATCTGAGGCACAACTCCATTCTCGAACTGATCGTAGAGCGATCCCACAAGACCTAAAAGATGTTTTCGTGTCGAAATCGAGTCTTTCATGATCCCACCACTCTCGCACCCGTTACCAGTTCTTCGGGTTGACCTTCCACCACCGGATCAGAAAAACTGGTGCCTTCGGTCGGGACGACGTAACTAAGAGTCGTCTTCTCACCAGATTTAAGCGATATTTTCCAGAGGTGATCGTAACCGTCGCCTAAAGGTATGACTCTAGCAGAAGGCTCGATCGAGTCCGCCTCGACCGAGACGGTCTCATGAAGCTTGAACTTGCAAGCCGCATCTGTATAATTGGCCACTACCAACTTGACGAAAGTCTGGCCGTTCTCCCGAGAAAGGGTCCGCCTGACCATCAAATTCCCCATGATCTTGGCGACGACTGGGTTTATATCCAGTTCATCTCGTTCGAGAATCTGGGCCAGTTTCTGAGCCATCTTGGGCAAAACCTTCCTTATGATCACCTCTTTCTCTTTGCGTTCGGAAAGTGCGTTCTTCCTGGATAGATAAGCTCTGAGTTTCCTTCCCACCTCTTTTAGGCCCAGTTCGATCTCGTCCACTATCTCGGGAACGTCAGCGATCGCATCTTTTGATTCCGAAGTGAAGGGGATGTTTGTCGAAGCCACATGGACCAGCAAGACCACAGGGCCTATGGGAATTCCGCCACCTGGCTGGTTTAGCGAGTATAACTTCCAAGATACATTCTCGATGGCGTGAGTTATGGCGCATCCGCCTTGTTGATACAACAGAGGAACCCTGTTAGCAAACCTGAGAATCTCGGCTTTGCCATCTTTCTTCAGGTTGCCGCCATAAGCCAATATTACCTCGACCAAGAAGGGATTTCCAGAATAGACCGAGACCGACCTTGTAGATGTGACCACAAAGTCCAATCGGTACTCTTTTTCAAGGCCTGCCCGGATCAGCTTTTCACCTATTGGTGATAAACAATCGGTAGGCGGCGACTTGAGCCGAACCTCTTTGAAGGCCGCAAGGAGCCGTTTCGCCTCAGCATGAGTCACTTTGGATGGCGCCATCTCCGGGTCCAGGTCGGACAACTTGCAAACATCTTGGGCGATGATGCCACCGACACTAGAAAAAGAACTTTGGAAGAAGCTCTTTAGCTTCTTCTTCTCGGTGTATCTCATCATCTTGATCAGGCCGCCAAGCTCCATTCCCCAAGGATGAGGCTTGATCTCATAGGAGTCTTGAGGCATCTGGTCTGTGACCCTCTCAAAAGTCTCCACGTTTCCGTCAGGCTCTACCAAAGAAATCCTGGCATGGGGGTTGACTATGGCCACGTTTTTGAGATAACCATAGATCGACTGCCTCCGGCTCCTGACGTAAGAGCCTTCCATCTCCAGCTCGACCCGAGTCCCATGAGGCCGGTCCCAATCCACGACCTCTTTGCTCAAAACCTCTGGGTCGTTGGTGGCCGTGTTTATGGTAAGCTCCCACTTGCCAGCCGGACGGCTAGGCCCTATCTTCGTGGTGACAACTGTAGATTTTCCTGTGGTGAGCTGAGAATAAAGGACGCCTGCAGAGATGCCTATCCCCTGCTGACCTCTGCTCTGTTTGAGTACGTGGAACCTGGAACCGTAAAGGAGCTTTGCAAAGACTCTTGGCACTTCGTCGTCCACGATGCCGGGGCCGTTATCCTCTATGATCACCCTGAAGGCATCGCCTCGGCGCGCTATCTGGACAAAAATATCTGGCAGGATTCCTGCCTCTTCACATGCATCAAGAGAGTTATCCACGGCCTCTTTGACCGTGGTTATAAGGGCTCTTGGTGCCGAGTCGAACCCCAGAATCTGGCGGTTCTTCTCGAAAAATTCAGCTACGGAGATGGCCTTCTGGTTCTTGGCCAGCTCCTCTGCTATCTCCATGTTTCAAAAAGGGCTTAGAGTTCGGCCCCTACTACCGTCTGAGTTGCGGTCACGTTGTGGATCTCACGGATAACGTCGACCAAGCGGTTGAGCACGCTGAGCCCGTCCACCTCGAGAATTACCACAAAGTCGTATTCACCAAAGACATGGTAGACATCCTTTACGCCTTCGATATCTTTGATAGCATTGTAAACGGATCGTTCCTGTCCTGGAACCACCTTGACCATGGTTACTCCTATGACCATTCTTCAATCACCACCTGAATACAAAATCTAACATATCATACGACTGCCAACATGCAACTACCAATATTTCATGTGACATATACCTGCCTGGAAGAAAAGTGCTCCCAGACTGGATCTTAACTGAGCCCAACATCCATCCCGCGGTCTCAATCTTTTGGTTATACTTCCAGAGATCTTGGGGATGGCCGATACACATAAAAGGTCGCTCATAATCGAGTTAAAGCTATCGGTCATCCCATATTCAAAGCAGAAATTAACTCTGTTACCAATCTCGTTTCGAGGCGTTTGGTCCCGCTCTGGCAGTCACCAGAACGGGCACATTAACATGCCAGTCACTTTAGTGGCGGGTAGTTGACGATCAATCTCCGTAATCGATCTCTTCGTCTTCGATGTTCTCCAAGAGATCAATTCGCCCCTTCTTAGAGGGTTTAAAGCCCGCGAAATACTCCTCTTTATCCGGAACGCCATCTTCCTCCAATGCCTCTTCGAACTCGTCTTCAAAACCCTCTTCGAGATCGTGAGAGGCAGAAGTGTCCATAGACAGGTCTGGCTCGGACTTTTCACCTTCACTCTTGAGAACCTCCAAGGCTCGGATTACCATTCCTCTGTATTGAGCAAGGTCTGTCTCGTAATGGAGATATGCTTTTCCAATATCGGTTACATCAGCTGGAATGGATACTTCGCCCTGTATCTCCTCGCCACTGGAGAACGCGTCAGTCCCACCTTTACGGAGGAACTCTTCGAAAGCCTCAATCCTTTCAAGGGTCCGTTCCGCAGCGTCCAGCGTCCAGTGGTCTTTGGTCGCGGCATCTACCTTCCGGACCGATTCGGCCCTAATCGAGATCAGACGCGTCCCGTCTTCGGTCTCGTAGACGCTTGGCTTTCCCACAACGGCCACAAAGGCAGGTGTTTCGGTTCCTGCCAGGACTTGAGCTGCATCGGGCTGATACTGGCCAGCGTAAACCAAGATGCTTCCGGTCGGATCGACGATTCTGCCGCGCCAGTACTCGACCTCGTCACCCAGGTTGTCCTTTTCGACAAGAGTGCCCACAACGAAAACACGGTTCGATCTTGCACCGGTGGGCGTGATCAAATAGAGGGGTGCGTACTGATCCTCGTTCTCTCTGAAGGAAAGATCTGAGTTGCGAAGCTCTTGAGCAAAGAGTCTACGAGCAACTTCTCGGGTAAACTCGGCCATTTTAGATCGCCCCCTGAGATTCTGCACGGTTGATCAAATCTGCCAAGTCTTCTTCGGTCACGTCGGGAACCTTCTCGATTGTTTCAGCCAGGATGTATCGATCGATGCTTGGACCCGAAACCGAGTAGTACCTGCCTAGAAGCTTCTCTTCAATAAGGCCCCTCACCACCTCATGGTCGAGAGCTTCCATTGCCATCGCCTTTGCCTCTTCTATCGAAATTTCTATCAACCGCTCGGTGGTCTCCCGGTTGATCAAAGCTTCCTGAACAAAGACTCCATTGTCCAGCACCGCCTTTATCCTGAGATCGTACGTTCCATCTTGTTTGCCGTGCTCGCCACAGACGCCTTTGGCCAGCATTCTCCTGCATATGGGACAGCGCTTGATCAAGCCGGACCCTCTCTGGATGTCCACGATGGCGCCGGTGAATTGGGCGGTCTGGGGGCTCACTTCGATCTCTTCTTCCAGGAGCGATATTTGGCTAGTCCGGTTGAGCTTGATGCTGAACCGATCTTCGAATATGTCGGTGACCACGTTCTTAAGTTCGTAGCTTTGGCCTTCCACCATGTCAGGAAGTTCGGACTTGGTCCATTTAACGAACTTTATTACGCCGGTATCGTCTCCGACAAGGCCGGTCTGAGATATGGCATCGCTGGTGGGATCCCAGAGCTGGACCACCTTGACCTTTACGTCTATCCATTTCTCGGGGTCTGCAATGTCTCCTACTTTTATCTCCATGGCTGGCGTTATGGACCCTGCCTCGACTGATTCGACCTCAGTTTCAAGTTCAGAGATTTCGCTTGTCCGGTTGAGCTTGACGCTGAACCTTCCCTGAAACTCGTCGGTGACCACGTTCTTGAGGCTGTAGCTTTTGCCTTCAACCATCTCAGGAAGCTCGGACTTGGTCCATTTGACGAACTTGATAGCACCGGTATCGTCTCCAACCAGGCCGGTCTGAGATATGGCGCTGCTGGTGGGATCCCAAAGTTCCAGAACCTTGACTTCCAGGTCGACCCAGCTGTTGGGGCTGGTGACTTCTGCCACCTTAACAGCTTCGCTGCTTCGAGAGAAGGTGCTGGTGGGCATGATGCCGTGCTCTTTCAAAAAGTAGTTCACAACACTACGGGTCGCCTCGTTTTCCGGGACGCTAAAGGTTTCGACGAGAAGTCTGAGCCTTTTTTCGACGTCTTCGGGGGCGACTTCCACGCCTTGCTCACGCAGGCGGGATAAAATCTGATCTACAAGTGTTTTCATGGCGCTTGGCCTCCAGTTTTTTTGGGGAGGTGACATATAAGATGTCGCCATAATAGATAAACATACGTATCGCAGGGTGGATGTACTAGCAACGAACAACAAACAACAACGTCATACTCAAATGAGGACGATCTCGATGATTACAGCCTGGTTTGGATCCATAGATCCTGTTTCTGGCGACGTGATTTCTGAAAAAGGCCGATCCCAGATGGTAGATTGCTTGATGAAGATCTCACCAGACGAGATGGCGCCTTCTCCATTGGGGCCAGGGCCATCTTCAGGGCCAGGGATCCTGCCCCAGCCCAACCAGCCGAGCCAACCCGATCTCCGAGCATTGGCTCTGGATGCGGGCCTCTTCAGAGACGATATTGAGTACAACAAATCTTTGAGAGAAGTTGCACTCGACCTTGTCAAACGAAAGCTGAAAGATCAGGCCAACGCAGAAGCCGAGTTGCTCCAGACCATCGAGGCCTTGGACGATCTAAACGAGGTGATCAACAGGTTGGACGAGCGAGTCTATGAGTGGTCTAGGCTTCATACCAATTCGAGGCTTCGAGGCAAAAGGCTCGCCGAGTCGTTGGAAGGCGAAGGAACCCTTGGCGAGATGGCGCGGACAGATCTCGAACTGAGAAATACGCGCGAAAGAGTACAAAGGAGCCTTGAGGTCGCCGTAAGTCAAATGTCGCCTAACCTCAGCGAGCTTGCAGGCCCGCTCCTTGCAGCAAGGCTCATATCCAGGGCAGGAAGCTCAAAGAGGCTCTCTGAAATGCCAGCGAGCGCCATCCAAGTTATGGGGGCCGAAAAGGCCCTTTTCAAGCATCTGAAAGGAAAAGCCCCGTCGCCAAAGCACGGGATGATCTACAGACATTCCGCAATTCAAGGAGTGCCTCCAAAGCTCAGAGGAAGGGCAGCGCGCGCCTTGGCCGCCAAGTTGGCGATTGCAGCCAGGATAGATCACTATTCTGGAGAGCTAAACCCAGATCTGAAAAGATCTCTTGATAAGAGGATCGAGGAGATTCGGCGGAGTGGGAGAAAGAAGGCTGCAAAGGGTGGCAAGAGGGGAAAGAAGCGCTCATGACGAAAAGTGCCCCAGACTTTGTAGTATCCACCAGATTTATAAGATGTATCTGAGAATATATAGTTCGGAGGGTTAAAGGATGATTGCTAAAGGATTGTTTCCACTCGCAATTCTGTTCGTGATAATATCGCTATCTTGTCCGGCCTTTGCTGCCTGGGATCGGACCGGGAATGTGACAGAACATTCCTACATTCAGCTCAGAGGGTACATGGACGACGTCAAGATCTACCAGACCGATAAGGGATATAATGGCCAAAAGCTCGTCGTCGGAACTCAAGGGTCTGGAATCGGTACTCGAAGACAACATGCTGAAGTCACTGGGGACGAGATCAGCTTCACAGAATCTGCGTACTTGCAGTACCGGCCTTACACCATAGGAAGTGGCGGAACCGTGACTGTGGGTGCCGTATCTGAGAGCGATCTGAGAAATGCGCTCTGTGCCAAGAACTACGAGGTGGGGTCCGTGATATCTGAGAGTTACTCAGATCTGACCTACCTCATCAAAGATACCACAATTTACCAGAACGACAACGTCTCGGTCTATCACATAGGCTCATCCTTTCGCGGGACCGGCAAGATCGGCGCCCGCGTAAAGGATGGTCCCACAGGCGTTACCATGCTGAACTATGGCGGAACTTACGTGGGCGATGTGAGCATCAGCGAGGAGATTGGTGTAGGCGACGTATTCTACCTGACCTGTCCCTGATTCGAGAGCATTTTAGCGCCGCCGTTCGGCGCGATCTAGAGTTTAGCGATCAAGCAAAAAGATCCAAAGAATTGCAAATTCAAAAACACAATCAGAAAGCGCCGCAAAAACCCTCCGCACAAAAGTGCAATCGCTATTTTTCATCAGCTGCGGCGCATCGCGAAGTTGTTTCGGACGCAAAGCTCCGGTCGCACAAACAGAAACGGCGTTGTCCAGACTCAGGAGGAATGGTGGCGGCAACATCTTCATATCATGTGTTCTGATAGTTGATGAGGTGGGAGACTAAAATGAGACTTAATTATGCGTTGGCTCTAACGCTTCTGCTCTTTTTTTTGCCTATAATTGTATTAAGTTATCCTGAAGGTAGTTTCAATACAACTATCAACCAAACCGATCCCATAGCTTGGTACGATTTGGGCAACGAACTTCTCAATGACAGCAAGTACAACGAGTCTATTGAGGCCTACAATAGAGCAATCGAACTAAATGAATCGTATGTGGCAGCATGGGGCGGCAAAGGCCTAGCTTTTTATTACCTTGGCAATTACGACGAAGCCATTCAGGCGTATGACGAAGCCATCAGGATAGATCCGGAATACACCCCTGCTTGGAATAACAAAGGCTTAGCTCTTGCTAAATTAGGTAATTACGACAAAGCCATCCTATGTTTCGATGAGGTCATCGAGATAGACCCGAAGTCTGCCGAGGCTTGTAGAAACAAAGGTCGTGCTCTCTATTACCTTGACAAGAGCGAAGAAGCTGTCCAGGCGTATGATGAGGCCATCAAGATAGATCCTGAATATGCAGATGTTTGGTACATGAAAGGTATTGCTCTCGGGGATCAAGGCAATTACGACGAAGCTGTCCAGGCTTATGACGAGGCCATCAGGATAAATCCTGAATACGCCCTTGCTTGGAATAACAAAGGCCTAGCTTTCTATTATCTGGGCAATTACGACGAAGCCATTCAGGCGTATGACGAGGCCATTAGGATAGATCCTGAATGCGCCCTTGCTTGGAATAACAAAGGCCTAGCTTTCTATTATCTGGGCAATTACGACGAAGCCATTCAGGCGTATGACGAGGCCATTAGGATAGATCCTGAATACACCCGCGCTTGGAATAACAAAGGCCTAGCTCTTGCTGATTTGGGTGTACGTGTTTAGTGCCCTAGAATCGCTTGCTTGATATTGGTTTTGGTCAATGAACGCATGACAAACAACAACTTAAACGCATTCGTCCAAGACGATTGCAGACAGTTCGCGCCGAGCGAGGCCGAATTGGAACGCGGTGAATAGCGTTTTCGCCCCGTTTTCCAGTCAGAACGAAGACGAGGGCGCCAGCAGGCCCATCCCTGCCGCCCATCACTACAAGATCCGCTATTCTTCAGAACTCATTCTCTAGATCTCGATGACCAATCCTGCCCCGCCCTCCAAACACTTTTCTGGAAATCTTTTTTAAGATCGCAGACTTGTGAAGAGTGCAGTGGGCAGGGCAGATCAGGTCCAGATCCTTCAGCCGATCGAAGTCGGAAAAGAAAACTCAAACCTGGCAAGACTGAACAGAGATTGAACGAGATCTGAAAGCGCGAGAAAAAAGAAAAGGGT
>CAZXBV010000045.1:0-9305 GCA_964639155.1 uncultured Methanotrichaceae archaeon | reverse complement strand
TCCGCTGCGCCAGATCCTCCAGGCGCGGCCTCGCTTGGGTTCGGCAGGCGTCCCAGAGGACGGGCGCCAACTCGGCTGAATCGCCTGACTCACCCAACCCACCGTCCACCTTCGACCATCCCGCGAGAGCCTCGATGCTTGCAGCCTGAATCTCTCGCGGTCCTAACTTGAACTGGGCCACCAACCCTTCCAGCTGGCCGTCCAGCCCTTGAGCCAAAGGTCCGAGGGCCTTTACCCAGAGAGCCTGCTGCTCTGCCGGGCTTGGCCTTTCCACGTCCAGGCGTAGCGCGGGGCGCCTTTTGAAGACGAGCGGCTGGAGAGAAGTCACAAAGACCATGCACTGCGCGCTCTCCACGAAGGAGACGGCCGCGTGCATTCGGCCCTTTCCATCTCCGCCATCCTTTCCGTCCAGATCTTCACAATCCACCAAGAGGGCTGTGCCGCTCAAGAAAGCCTCCCGCACCCAGAGCCGGGCCAGAACCACTCGTTCTGAAACGTTTGTCGGGATGTCGGCGGCAGAGATTGCGTGCAGCTGAACGCCAAGATCAGCACAGGCCGAGGCGGCGATGGCCCGCTTTCCCACCTCTTCGCCGCCGCAGAGCTGGATTATGGGATTGCCCAACACGCCATCCTTCGAGAGGATCTCCACGATCCGGCTGGCCAGAGCGCGATGTGAGGGCGCAAGCGCCTCTGAAACGAGCACGGGATCTGCCATCCACTGCAGCCGCTCGTCCAAGTATGACAACCCTGCAAGATAGTGAAGCACCCTCTCGTCGATCCGCAAGGGGCTGGTGGTCAAAGCATCGCCCGCCCCCACCTCGACCAACCGCCATCGGCGCAGAGGCGCGGCAGGAAGAAAGGCGCTCCAATGGGCTTCAGGCAACGCCTTAATTGCGAGGCTGAAGGTCGGATAGGCTTTCCGCGAATCGCCCTGGAGTGCTGCAAAAAGCGGTGCAAAACCAGTATCTAGCTCCAAGCCTGCGCATAAGAGCAACAGATCTCGCTCGAAGGGAGAAAGGCCGAAGGCCGCACACAGGGCTTCCAGAGCCGAAGGCGCAAGAAGATCTTCTGCCGCCCGAATTCGGTCCTGCTGTGCCTCATCCAACCGCGCCTCCGCAGACGAAACGGCGCCTCCATCGCCCTCGATTTGAGCGGCGCAGACCTCAAGTCTCCCACGCACCGCCGCCAGAGCCGCGCTCAGGTAGCTCTGGTTCGCCTCCGGCCAATCCCGGATCGCGGACACGTTCATTCGATCACCACTTTCGGGCCCGCATATTCCCCATCTTTCACATCGAGCAGGCTCTCAGCCCCGTCCACCTGCACCCGCACAAGATACGGCCCCGCCTCTACGCCGCTTACGGGTATGGAAATCTCGTTTGTGTCGGCATCGCGAGAGGGAATGACTAAAGTGTAGGCGGCGGGGGTGTTCTCGGCCACCTCGTTCAGGAGAATGACCACTCGCTGTCTCTGGCCGATGGTGGGACTGACGTTCACGACCTTCGTCGCGTCGTCGATGGTGATGATCGGGCGCAACACGAAAGCTGCAACGTTCGATTCAACGCCACGATGAGCAACCGGTGGAGTTCCCATCATCATCTGATGGACGACCTGCAGGCTCTGAACCCCTGCCCGAAGCGAGTCTGGAAGCGCAAGGCTGATTTGCGCCTCATTGACCTCATCTGGCTCGACCTTTGTTCCACCTATCAACAGGTGTGTCACGTCGCCTCGAAGATGCTTTCCCTTTATGACCAACGTACTGCCGAAAACTATCGAACGGTTCGACCCCTCTAAAGACGTGACTTGCTCGATGAGAGGTTGGCGGAACGTTGCAACGTAGAGGTTACGTTCGAGCACGGGAAGCGCTCTTTGGGGAATCTCCATACCTTCGACGAAGACCACCGAAGCCTGGTAGGCAACCGAAAGCGAGTAAGACGTCTGAAAAAAACCTGACCAGAGATTGTACAGCTCCTCAAGCGTGAGGGGGATAGACGTGAACTTGACCAGCTCGATCTCCTCGGCAAGGTCTGAACCGTTCAAAAATCCGTTCTCAGCGTTACTGATGGCATCTCGGATCCGCTGACGCGTGAGTACGGGCTGGGCATGAAGGGTGCTAACGACGCTGCCCAGCAGCCGCTGAGGTTCCAGATGCGCCTCTTCGCCATAAAAAGTCAAAAGATAATGCAGATCCAAAGCCGCCCTGGGGCGCTGAGCTATGGTGCTGTCATCCCGACGGGTGGGCAGATCTTCGTTGCGCCAGGAAGAGTTGGGGCTGACCTGGTAGAGGTAGATGTTGACCCCTTTATCACCTGATTCTGCGGGCTGGACTGCCGTGGCGTTCGCTCCAGGCACGTCTCTTCCTACGGTTGCATCTAACATCTGTTTGAGAGCCTCAGTCACAGTGGCGACGGCCAGAAAATTGCTCATAGTCACCCTCCGTTTCGCAGCTTCAGGTAGTCATCCAAAGAGAGCTTCTGCGCTGGTGGCGAGGCACTTCGTGGTGGCGGCAAAGTCGGTGCGGGTGGTGAGGGCGGTGCTGCGGCACGCACCTCAACGCGGCCGATGGTCACTTGGATCGTGGGATTAGTTTCCGCCGGTTGGGGGGTGGTCTGCTTTGTCAGTTCCACAAATCGCGTCGCTTCTGGATGTGCGATCACCGCCGCTCTCGAACTTCTCGAACTATGTGCAGGCAAGAGCCCCTTCTCGGTCGAGCCTTGACTTGACACAGTTCTTTTCCTATCGTCAATCCCAACCTTTGGAGATGTATCACTCACTGGGTCTGATTGCAGTTGCGTATTTCTGGAAAACGGATGGTCCTCGGCCAGTGTTTGAAACGTTGCTGAGCTGCTTGTTTTCCCGAGATCTGCTTTCACAGCGCTTTGATGTATCAGCACCACGTTTTGAGTCTTGTTGCTGGCAGTTACTGCACGATTATTGGCGTTTTCAGGGCCAGGCCGTCGTTGCGTTTTTTCCGGATCTGGCAAGGGCGGGCCCAGGGGTTGTCGTCGATTTGGCGGTGTCTGTTTCGACGCCTTCTGGGTGGTTGATTGGGATTCGGTTCTGTGCGTCTCGTCGCTGGACGTTACTGGAATCGATTCCATCGTCTCTGTGCCTGGACGCCTTTGGACTTTCCCCGAATCTTGAAAAGATTGACTCAAGACCGTCTCAGAGGGGTGTGGTAGAACGTCGGCCACCTTTTGGCGAACCGGTCCAATCGTTTCTGTCCTGACCGTCGTTGCAGGAGACCCCTGTTGCCGTTGATCTGGCGATGCCATCTCGTTGCTGGTCACAACAGTAGTTGTCTTCATATTCTCCAGACTTGGACGCCTTCGTACCTCGCCCGGATCTGGCCGTGGCAGATTCAGGATTGTCTCAGAGGGTGGTGATGTGACATCGACCGCCTTTCGGCGAACCGTTCCAGCCGTCTCAGTCCTGACGGTCACCGCAGTAGACCCAGGTTGTCGTCGATTTGGCGGTGTCTGTTTCGACGCCTTCTGGGTGGTTGATTGGGATTCGGTTCTGTGCGTCTCGTCGCTGGACGTTACTGGAATCGATTCCATCGTCTCTGTGCCTGGACGCCTTTGGACTTTCCCCGAATCTTGAAAAGATTGACTCAAGACCGTCTCAGAGGGGTGTGGTAGAACGTCGGCCACCTTTTGGCGAACCGGTCCAATCGTTTCTGTCCTGACCGTCGTTGCAGGAGACCCCTGTTGCCGTTGATCTGGCGATGTCTGTTTCGACGCCTTCTGAGAGGATGATTGGGATTCGGTTCTGTGCGTCTCGTCGCTGGACGTTACTGGAATTGTCTCCATCTTCTCCGGACCTGGACTTCTTTGGGCCTCGTTTAGATCTGGCCGTGGCAGATTCAGGATTGTCTCAGAGTGTGGTGATTGGGCATCGACTGCCTTTTGGCGAACCGTTCCCGCTGTCTCAGTTCTGACCGTCGCTGCAGGAGCCCCCTGTCGTCGTCGATCTGGTGATGCAGCCTCGCTGCTGGACGTTACTGGAATAGTCTTCATATTCTCCAGACTTGAACGCCTTTGGGCCTCGTCTGAATCTGGCCGTGGCAGATTCAGGATTGTCTCAGAGTGTGGTGGTTGGGCATCGGTTGCCTTTCGCTGAACCGTCCCGACTGTCTCTGTCTTGCTCACCTCTGAAAGAGCCAACTCAGCGGAACGATCGGCTAGAAGTGGTGACGATGGCAGTACCGGCGTGTGAGCATAGGACTTGGATACAAAGACCTTGTCTTGTTCCCCAAGGCTGAAATGCTCTTCAAAAACAGGACCATCGTCTGCAGATGGCGGCTCAAACAGCGACCATAATCGGGGTTGGACCGCTTCAGCCAGGTTAAGATTCCTTGCAGCAAGGCGGCTGAGGTAATCGCTCATTGGTCTACCAACTCCAGGTAAAGCTGCCTTCTCTGAGGGCTCATGTCCAAAATATCGGATTCGCGCCAGCCGTATGCCCGGGCCAGAGTGTGGACCTCACGCAGAATACGACGGACCCAGCTTTCGATCTCAGTCCAGAAAAACGAGGCGATATCGAAGGCGGCTTCCCACCGATGGCCACATGAAGGGCAATAAAGGGCAAGCTGCACATCCGCCTGGGGATCGAGCAGCTCCATTCGTTCCACCACCTCGTCCACCACGTCGAGAGGCAGTTGGTCAAGGGAACTTTCTTCGCCCCTATAATGAACTGCCAAAATGCACCGATTGAGCAACAAGTGCCTAGCAAAGACGACGTCTCTGCTGCCGTCGAGAATTGCAACCAAGTCCTGGGTGTTGATCAGACGAAACCGCACCTCGTAGTCGGAAACAGTGATCGAGAACTCTTCACCAGGCTCAGGATCGTTTTCGGGCGTCGCCCGAACATCATTCACGTCAAAGTTCAGCTCCAGGCGATCACCACATTCAGGACACGTTGCCATCCCGACCAAACGAGGTCCAAAAGCCCACTCACGTAACGTGAGCAAAAAATCGTCACGCTGGCCGATGCTGAGCCTCGCTAGAGAATCGGGCGAAACCTCGGGACATGCAGAGGCCAGCAATACCATTGCTTGTTGCGCAGATGAGAGGCCTCGCCCCCGCTCCCAGACGCCCAACAGTTCCGATGTCAAAAGAGCACGCATGTCTCAATTACGCAGGCGGCTCGGTGAATGTCGGCTCGTCTGGCTCGCTCACCTCGTAGTCGCGCTCCCAGCCCTCGTTCTCCAGCTTAAGGGTCTGGATGGCAACGTCGTTGGCTTTGGCGTCGAGGTCAGGAATCGCCTGATATTCAGAGACCCAGCAACGGTACACATTGTAGGCGATCGCCAGCTGGCCTGCCTCGTTGTAGACCTCAATGATGAGATCTTTTCTAAAGTCCTTGAGTGAGACCTCGGAGCCAAGACCCGATCCGTAGTTCCAAACTTTGTTGGCCCACTTCTCAAACTCAGTGTCGTGGGTCACGCCCCTCTCTAAAGTGATGGCCTCATATTTGGACTGGCCAGGGGATTTGCGGGTGCTGCTGGGATCACCACCCTCGCGGTGTTCGACCACTTCAGTGGTCCTCTTCAGGGCGCTGACTTTGCTCACGCCAGCCACGTATTTTCCGTCCCACTTGACCCTAAACTTGAAGTTTTTATACGGATCAAAACGAGTTGCATTAACGCTGAATTGTGCCATAAAAGATCGTCTCCTATGTCTGGATCTGTCCAGCTATCTGCTGAATCTTGATCACCACGAACTCTGCCGGTTTGAGCGGGGCAAAGCCCACGAGTATGTTGACGATGCCTCTGTCAATGTCGTTTTGGGTGGTTGTTTCTTTATCGCACTTGACAAAGTAGGCATCCTTTGGCGTCGTTCCCTGGAACGCGCCCTGCCGGAAGAGGGTGTGCATGAAGGCCCCCACGTTCAGGCGGATCTGAGACCACAACGGTTCGTCGTTGGGCTCGAAGACCACACATTGCGTTCCGCGGTAGAGGCTCTCTTCGATATACAGTGCCACACGGCGAACAGGTATGTACTTCCACTCCGAAGCGAGCCGGTCGTTGCCCTGTAAAGTGCGTGAACCCCATATCACGCGGTTAGCCGCTGGCATGGCCCTCAGGCAGTTAACGCCCAGCGGGTTCAGCTCACCATTTTCAGGATCGGTCAGAGGCACGCTTAACTGTGGTACGCCCACCAGGGTGGCATCCAGGCCTGCGGGAGCTTTCCACACGCCGCGCTGAGTATCTGTGCGGGCGAAGACTCCAGCAACTGCGCCACAGGGTGCGAACTCTTCCATCTGATTGTCTCGCAAGGGATTGGGCTGCTTTAGACGGGGGAAGAAGAGGACAGAGTTCTTGCTGGTGGTTCCAACACCGTTCGCTATGAAATCCTGTTTTGCTATTGCTTTGCTGGACCACCCGCTTGGCGGATCTATGAGCAGCATGGCTCGACGCTTCTCACAGTAAGTTGCGGCTTCACCAATTAGACTTGAGTCCACATTCCCGTCTATTTTATACGGTGGAATGCAGAGAAGGTTGAAAATGTCGACTTTTTGCAAAGCGTATAGACCCGTTTTCGAGTCCTCTGTGTTCGAAACTATGAAATCAAGGTCTTCGAGATTGACACCATCAGATGCCTGTTCATCAACGCCAGTACTAGTTTTATCATCTTCCCATACGTCTTTTCCAGGCGTTGGTTTATCGTGGGGAGATGGCGGTATATCAAGTAATTCACCCTCAACTCGTACGAGGTCTGACCGATTCTTAAGTACCTGATCGACTTGGCGCGGGCTTTCTTTAACCGTGAGGTTACGAAATTCCTCCGTATCCCCTGTCTTCATGTCGCGAATCGTCAAGTTGAAAAGATCATCCTTTTCAAGTCCAAATTCATTTGCTAAGTCTTTTGAAACGTCGTCGTCCACTCGTACCCGCAGATGGTTACCCCAAGCACCTTCGTTGGCTGCTTCCAGACTGAACTCACCAACTTTCAAGTGAGCTTTGGTGATAGGAGCTGCTAAGCCGATTGCTTTGTTTGCGGCATTTGCAACTGTGAAAGCGGTCGCGTCGGACTTACTGGCCGCTTGCTTAGCTGCTTTAGCTACCACCTGCGCAGCGGTCTTCTCCGGATCATCAGTATATTCGTTGGCTTTATCGCTCGCCACCTTTCCAACGGGATTTGCACCAGCTTTGGCGACCTTATCAGCAGCGTCTTCAGCTGCCTTAGCTACCGCCTGCGCAGCGGTCTTCTCCGGATCATCAGTATATTCGTTGGCTTTATCGCTCGCCACCGTTTTAACCGATTCTGCAGTTGCAATCTCCTTCTTAGCCTCATCCGCAGCTGCCTTAGCTACCGCCTGCGCAGCGGTCTTCTCCGGATCATTAGTATATTCTTTGGCTTTATCGCTCGCCGCCTTTCCAACGGGATTTGCACCAGCTTTGGCGACCTTATCAGCAGCTTTGTCAGCTGCTGTGGCTACTTCATTCGCCGCATTTAACGCCTTATCTCGATCCTCCTTTGTTTCAAAATAGGGGTGGTACAGTCTCACGATGATGGCCCGACTTCCACCGTTCAGGTAGAAGTCACGCACCGCATAGCTCATGTTGCTTTTCAACCACAAGCCGCCAAAAATGCGCCCGAAGTCACCAAAGTTGTTTACCATCTTGGGGTCGTTCACCGGACCACGCTTCGCGCGGCCCACAAAGGCGGTGATCGAAGTTGCCACACCAGTGATGGTGCGCACACCGCTTGGAATCTCTTCTATATACACTCCTGGATATGTTAACGCAGCTGGCATTATGTTCACCTCTTTCCAATTACCGTTATAACTACAGAACGGACTTTGAACATCTCAAAATACACCATCTACCAAATTATTTTTATGTTATTTTATAAAAGTGATTACGTATTGAGTATTATTATATGCGTGCTCATGCCCATAGTTATTCTATATTCCCATTACCACCCTTACCACCGGCAGTCTTTTCTCCAGCTGCATGCTGATGCCCGCTTATCGGTGATTTTTCTTAACGCAGAAACCAACACATCGATGTCACACATCGTTCCTAAAGATTTCATTCGATCCACTTCGAGCAAAAAAAGTCCTGTCTCTTCGGGATTTAACTTGTTTTTTTCTGCGAATTTCATTGCGAGAGTCTTCAGTTCCTTCTTTGACGAGTACCTTTTTGGCATCTCACCATCGATGAAATCGAATATGAGCCCACATTTGGCGTGTCCTATTGTAGGGGTGGATGGGTTCGAAGATGTTTTTATATAATCCTTAAAGGTATCCCCTTCAATGAATGCACCACATTCGCATAATATCAATTTTGGAATGCTAACACAACCTGCAAATCCATACTAACGTTATAAGAAGCTAACCGCTATTTTATGGAGTTTCATGGCCCAGATGCTCGCTCCATCAATTGAAATTATCAGGGCGCTGATATCGACCTGAAATACAGAATTATTTCTGCGTTCATAACGTATATAGCTTTCCTTGATTCGACAAAAGTTGATTAAGTTTCACTTTTTAGTGAAATTGCAGGAATAGGATTATCCAAAAGGAATAGTTACATCCCCAAAAGAGCTTCATATCGAACAGGTTGGAGATGGCAAAGTTGACGATGAAGATCGTGTACAGCGACGGACTAGAAGAAAGGTACAACACAAACCCCGTGGAGACGCCCGACCGGGTGAAGCTTCCCGCCCAGGAACTGAAGCGCTGCGGCTACGAGTTTGTAGATCCCACGCCTGCAAGTCTCGAAGATATATTGAAAGCCCACAGCAAAGAGTACGTCGAGCAGGTGAGGAACAAGGGAATGTTCGGGCCCGCAAGCCTCGCCGCCGGAGGCGCGGCTCTTGCAGCAGAGCTCGCTCTCGAAGGCACCCCCTCTTTTGGCCTGATCAGGCCGCCGGGCCATCACGCTTCCAGTACTCACGCCTGGGGGATGTGCTTTTTCAACAACATGGCGATCGCCATGAAGAGGATCGAAGGCCGCGTGAAACGGGCCCTCATAATCGACATCGATCTTCATTTCGGCGACGGCACCGTAAGCATCCTTCGCTGGGACGACTGGGTCCGGATAGTGAACATCGGCGCAATCGACATGGGGTTTGAGTACCTGGGCCTGGACAGGGGCGGATACGTTGACCAGGTTGAGGCATCGATCCAGGCGCACGACTTCGACATCGTGGCGATCTCCGCCGGGTTTGATACGTACATCGAGGACTGGGGCGGCCTTCTCTCCCTTGACGACTACCGCAAGATCGGCCGAGTCGTGAAGGAGGGCGCAGAGCAGAAGTGCGACGGGAGGCGCTTTGCGATCCTGGAGGGCGGATACC
>CAZXBV010000044.1:0-9344 GCA_964639155.1 uncultured Methanotrichaceae archaeon | reverse complement strand
ACTTCACGTTAGGGGGCAAGGCGGTGTCTCCAAGGCGCATGAATTACAATTATGCCGGAAAGTAGATCTAGGTTTTGCTCTTCGAAACCCAAAACAAAAGTTATACCCTTTGAGAACAACACCGTCGCATGAACAACCGACTGATCTACTTTCCCTTCGGCTTGCTCATCATAATACTGCTCGCAATGGCGCTCTGGCTGAGCGTGACCGTTCTATTCATTGGAGCGCTCAGCACCGCGTTTACCAAGATCGGCTTCTCCTGGTCTGACGCGCTCCTACTGCTTTTGGCCACATTCATAGGGGCGGGCATAAACATACCCCTGACCACGATGGAGTCGAAAGTGCCGGTGGTGACCGACAGGCTCGTTCGAGGCTTTGGGATGATCTACAAAGTTCCGATGGCGGGAACAAAGACCCGCCACACGGTCCTCGCCATAAACGTGGGTGGAGCGGTGATCCCGATTATGGTGTCCGCGTACCTTCTGAGCAGATTCGCCCAGACGATACCCTACGCCCTGATCGCGATTGCCATAGTCGCCCTTGTGACCTACAAGATCGCCCGGCCGATTAAGGGCGTGGGAATCGCAACACCTGTATTCGTCCCGCCCCTGACCGCGGCCCTTAGCGCCATATTGCTCACCGTGGCCTTCTGCCCTGGCCACCACGATTGCCTCTTCGTCATGGCCTACGTGGGCGGTGTGCTCGGGACTCTGATCGGGGCAGATCTCATGAACCTTGGACGGATTGCAGATCTGGGCGCGCCAGTGGCCAGCATCGGAGGCGCTGGAACCTTCGATGGCATATTCCTGAGCGGGATAATCGCGGTACTGATCGTCTGATCGCCTGATCTACCATATAATCAGGAGTTATATATTAGTTGTATTAAATGTACTATCAGGTGCAGAATCTACGGCCCAGGATTATAAAAGGGCCTTCCGTGACCTGGAACGATCCAATCGGCCACATCCAACGCCATCTTTCGACTATTTTTCAGCGCAGCAAGGTCTGAGGCTAACTCGTCTTCTAGGCTCAACAAAGACCCAATGTCGGTCTTCTGCTCGGCATCGTCAAACCACCAGAATAGGTCGCCTGCAATCAGGCACGCGCCCTCGTCAGTTTCTGCCAGCAAAGAGGCATGTTCTGGAGAGTGACCTGGCGTTGGGATCACCTCGATCTCGGTTCCTGGAATCGCGCCTTCGTGAGGATGAGGGATCTCGCAATCCTCGCGGTAGAGGAAGTATTGGTCGCAGACATCCACTTCTGGAAATAGCCTGATGTTGAGCAGATGGTCCAGATGATAATGTGTCAAGAATATCAGGTCCACATCCTTGGGCGTAAGGCCCAATCGGCTCAGAGCCTCCAAAAGATGGCTGGCGTTGGCACCTGGATCGACGAGGACACAAACCCCCGAGTCTTCTATCAAGACCGATGTGGGTGACGCCTGGATCTTGCCTGTGCGCCCGTGACGACGAGCGTATCCTTGGGTGAGGAGAGTTACCTGAGCCATATCTTCATTCTGGCTCGATTCCGAAGATCTGGACCAGGGAATCACGAGCCTTTTCCACAATGGGGGGTGAGCAGCTCTTGCAGGCTTCTTTCAAGGAATTGATTGCCTGAGGATCTCTTATCTCGCCTAAAGACCAGGCAGCCCAGGCAGAGATCTCATCATCGTCTTCGCCAAACATGATCTCGACGAGACGGCTCAACGCCTCTGTTTCTCCGATTTCGCCCAAGGTCGTCACGGCCGCAAGCCGCACTTGCGGGTGATCGTCCTCTGTGAGTTTCAAGGTCATCCTGCAAGCGTCAAGTCCACCGACTGACGCCAAGGACTTTACAGCAGTCATCCTGACCACGTGGCTTTCGTCTTTCAGTGCTGGTTTCAGGAAATCTTTGGCCTCCGATGTGCCGATCTCGCCAAGGTACCAGGCGGCTCTTCGCCTGAGCTCTGTGTTTTCGTCTTCTATTTGGCCCCCAACCTTCTCCAAAGCCTCCTGACATTTCAGGCGGCCCAGCCCCACTACGGCCATCTGGCGAGTCATAACATCGGGCTCGTCTAAAAGTTCTAGAAGGGCCTTTGAAGCTTGAAACGCCACCAGAGCAAGAGTCGCTCTTTGCCTCACGCCTTTGTTCGAATCGGACTTGAGGGCTCGTGCAAGCTTCGGAACTGCGTTTCGATCACCTATTGATTCCAGAGCAGCTGCCGACCATTCCCTGACTGATTCGTCCTCGTCTTCCAGGAGGGCTCGAATTAGGGCATCCAAAGCTCTTGGGTCATGTATCTCACCAAGCGCCCAGGCGGACTTGAACCTCACCTGAGAATTCTCTTCGTTCTCCAAGGCCTCGATGAGCGGTTCCACTGCGCCGTCGCCCATCTCGATCAGCTTCCAGGCGGCTTTTTGCCTATCAAAGAAGTTGTCACTGCTCAGCGTTCGGACCAGTTCTGAAGCAGGCTCCATGCTTTGCTCTTCTTAAGCTCCACTAAATTAAACTTTGCTGGTCAGATCTTTTGAGTTGATCTCGCTCGAAATGGATCACTTCACCCAAAAACCTCAAATAGTTTGATCTGACGTTCATGAATCCCCAAAAGCGAAAATGGAATTTGTCACCAACAAATCCCATCTGGATGTGTAGTTCTAATGTCCCAGAAACGAGTTTACCATGTGCTTCTCATCGGTCACAACCCGAAGGAACTCAACTCGATGAATCGTTCTTTTGAGATCGCTAGCATCGAACTTGATTTCGCCACCAACGGCTCAAATGGCCTAAAGAAGCTTTCCGAGGAATCTTATGACCTCATCGCCCTTGATTCCACCAGCAGGTCAGACGAAGACGAATCGCTCGATAGATTTATCGAGGCGATCGAGAGGCTCGATCCCAATATTCCGATGATAATTTTGGGATTTGATGACGACGTCTCAGCCGAAGGTTTGGGGTTGAAGGGCGCAAAATTGATCACCTCGGGACAGGATCAGCTCGTCGATCTATTTGTGGCCGAGATCAAAGATCACGCTCTGCGACGTTTGGGTAAAAGGCTCAAAACCTTAAAAGAAAGGGCCACGTCGAAAAACTCTGATTTCAGCAGCGAATCACAAGATAACTCATCGTCGACTCCAGTTGGCTCAGAGCTTGCCACCATCCTGGAAGAGTTGAGCGAGATTGCAGTCGAAATGCGCGAGCAAAACAAGGACCTCGTATCAACCATTCAGAAAAAAAATTCGTCTGTTGATGGCCGGACGCTCGCCTCTGAAAACGACCTGAAAGATGCCCTTGATCTCTGCGAACGAAGGTATAGGTCTTTTGTTGAGAATTTCAATGGAATTGCGTTTCAGATAGTCATCGGTCCGCCTTATGCTTCAGCCTTCGTTCACGGCGCTGTAGAAGAGATCACAGGTTATCCCAAAGAGAAATATCTCAAAAGTGACGACTTGAGCTGGCTTGTCCATCCTGACGACTTGCCTGGGCTGCGTGACCAGATCGCAAAGTCTCGATCAATTTCGAATTACTCTGCCGAAAGGGAATACAGGATCATCCGAAAGGACGGCGAAATCAGATGGGTTCACGAGATGGTGCAAAACATCTGCGATGAATCCGGAACGCCCATCGAGGTTGAAGGGACAATCTACGACGTCACCGATCGAAAGATGGCAGAAGAATCCCTAAAGGAGAGCGAAGAGATGCTCGACCTTGCCATCGAGGGCGCAGGCTTGGGAATCTGGAACTGGGACATGACCTCTGACGAGATCATTCACAACATCCGTTATTCCAAGATAACGGGGTTGCCACCAGAACGTTTGAAGAGCGATATGGAGGATTGGAAGCGACCGATACATCCAGACGATCTCATCTCGGTTGAGAGGAAACTCAAAGCCATCATCAAAGGTGAAGTGACACACTTCGAGATGGATTACCGCTTGAGATCGGGAAGTTCTTGGAGGTGGATTCACGACAAAGGTAAAGTGGTCTCTTGGGACGAGGCAGGTAACCCCGTCAAGATGGCGGGGATCATGCAGGATATTACTGATAGAAAAAATACCGAAGAAGAACTACGTCACACTCACTACCAGATGATGAAAATCATCGACCTTCTTCCAGACGCAACCTTCGTCATCGATAAAGATCGAAAGGTGATCGCATGGAACAGAGCGATCGAGAAGATGACCGGCGTTTCCAAAGAGGAAATTGTGGGAAAAGGCGAGTACACTTATGCAGTTCCAGCTTACGGACTCGAAAGGCCATCTTTGGCTGACTTTGTCTTCACAGGAGACGAGGATATCGAACAATACTACGATTACGTCGAGCGGAAGGACGACACGATCTTCGCCGAAGTTTTCATACCTTCGCTCTGTGGTGGAAAGGGCGCTTACGTATGGATCAAAGCATCTCCAATCTTGGATGAGGAAGGCAACGTCACAGGAACTATCCAGTCAATCAGGGACGTCACCGACCGGAAAAAGGCTGAAGAAAAGCTACGACTGGCTCACCACCAGCTTCAGGACATCATAGATTTTCTCCCCGACGCAACCTTCGTCGTCGACCGGGAACGAAGAGTGATCGCTTGGAACAGGGCCATCGAGAGGATGACCGGCGTTTCCAAAGAGAGCATAATAGGAAAGAGCGATAGCATTTATGCAGAATCGGTCCACGGGAGCAAGCGACCTATAATTACCGACTTCGTCTTCTCAGACGGCGAAGATGTAACGCCTTACTACGATTACGTAAAGAAGGTGGGCGATACGGTCTTTGCCGAAGTATTTGTGCCGTCACTTTATGGTGGCAAAGGGGCTTATGTGTGGATCAAGGCATCGCCCCTCTTTGACAGCGAGGGCAACATTGCAGGAGCGATCCAATCGACTAGGGATATTACCGAGAAGAAACAGATCGAAGACGCACTCAAGGAAAGTGAAGAACGTTATCGAGTTCTCGTGGAGCTCTCTCCCGAAGCGATAGGCATCCACTTTGAAGGAAAGTTTGTTTACATGAACTCGGTGGGGATCAAGCTCCATGGCGCAAAAAGCTTTGACGAACTAGAGGGCAGATATGTGACGGAGTTCACTCACCCGGATTATCACGATATTGTGAAAGATCGGATTCAGAAATGCTATGAAGAGAAAATACCTGCACCATTTGTGGAGGACAGGACCGTTCAGCTGGATGGAACCGTCATCGACGTAGAGGTCGCATCAGTTCCAATCGCGTATCAAGGAAAGCCTGCGTCCCTTTTCGTCATCAGAGATATCACCGAGCGCAAAAGGACTGAAGATCACCTAAAGCAGCTGGCAGATATTAGCGGGAAATTGATCGAGATCAGCAATCCCATGCTCTTCGTCGTAGATCAAGACAAGAGAATCATAATCTGGAACAGGGCAGCAGAGGTGGTTACAGGTTATACGGCCAAGGAGGCCACAGTCGGAATGGAGTTCTGGGAGCGGCTATTACCTGATTCCCAGACCAGAGAAGAGACACTTGCCCTCTTTGAATTCGTCGAGAGGGGCGGTTCAGTCCTAAATCAGAAGATCAAGATCAAAGTCAAGTCGGGCGAGGATAGGATGATCGCCTGGAACGGCCTTAAGCTGGAAGACTCTACAGGAACGACTGCCGGGGTCGTTGTAACTGGCCAAGACGTAACTGAACACATCAAGATGGAAGAAGAGATCCGATCTGAACGCGAATTTTCTCGAAGCATAATCCAAGGTACTGAACTTTTCATAGTCAGCCTCGATCCAGAGGGCGTGATACACCTCTTCAACAAAGGTGCCGAGAACATGACCGGATACACCGGAAAAGATGTGCTCGGAAAGAACTTTTTCGATCTTTTGATACCAGATGCTGCAAAAGATGATTTTCGAAGAGAGATCGAATCCGTGGTGAAAGAAGGTACTTCTGAACAGATGGATGGGCCCCTGCTCAACCGTTTCGGCGAAGAGATCGCACTCCAATGGAGCTGGAGCGTTGCCAGAGATTCTTCTGGGGTTGTGGAACGGGTGATTGCCTTTGGCCAAGACATGTCTTATAATCGGTGGCTTGAAGAGCAGATGCTCCTCTTCATGGACGCCGTAGAGTCTTCCAACGACGGGATCGCCATATTCGATCAAAACGGTCATCTGCTCTTTGCAAACCCTGCCCTTCTGGACATGTTTGATTTCAAGTTGGAAGAAGTGAAGGGAAGGCTCTATGCCGACTTCATCCAAGAAAGAGACGAGGTCGACAAAAGAGAGATCGATAGCAGAGGATGGCGAGGTAGGATGACCTGCATAAAGAAGGACAAAACTACTTTTCCAGCTTCGGTCAGCTTCGCCCCTGTTTCGGGAAGAGACGGATGTTTCAGTTCTATCGTTGCGGTGGTGAGGGACATATCCCCGACCATCGATTACGAACGGAAGATGGAATCCCTGAACCGCGAGCTTGAGAGCTTTGCCTACACTATATCCCACGACCTTCGTGCGCCTCTTCGTGGAATTCAGGGATTTGCCACATTCCTCATGGAAGATTACGCCAACCAGTTGGACGAAACTGGGATAAATTACCTGGAACGGATAGTGAGAAGCTCTGCCAACATGGATCGATTGATACTGGACCTTTTGGACTATTCCCGAGTAGGCAGGATAAAGGGTCTGCCAGAACAGCTCAAAATGGACGATCTTATCTGGGAAGCTTACGAAGAGGTCGGTTTCCTCATCAAAGATCGCGATGTGCAGTTCGGCCTTGAAGGAGAGTTTCCAACTGTCGTTGGCGAGAAGAGCAGGATCAAACAGATCTTTGCCAACCTGTTAAGTAACAGCCTCAAGTACACCGGAGAAAAACCCAAAATCGTGGTGGGCTGCATCGATCGAGGTGATCGATACGAGTTTTGGGTTCAGGATAACGGAAAAGGCTTTGACATGACATATCACGACAGGATCTTTGAGCCCTTCTACAGGTTGGATCGAAGCCGCGAAGGGACCGGGATTGGACTTGCCACGGTCAAGAAGATAGTCGAGACGGCTGGTGGAACTATCTGGGCAGATTCCATCCCTGGAAAGGGGAGCACGTTTCGCTTTTACTTATCCAAGAAAGCCTTCCAACATCCAAATAATGATTTATAGGACATAACAAGACCTGTCAACGAATACGAGGGTTAACTCTATTTCCGTTGTCATGTGCCACCTCAAAAACCTTTTTGACGCAACCTATTAGTAGGTCTTAATTCAGTAATTTGCGTAACGGAGAGCGTGTGAAAGATGGAACATCTATTTGGCCCTGTGCCATCCCGCAGGCTTGGGCTATCCCTTGGTTTGGACCTGTTGCCTTACAAGACCTGTACTCTGGATTGTGCCTATTGCCAGCTGGGCAGGACTACTTGCCTTACTCTGGAGAGAAAACGGCGCGTTTCTGTCCAAGAGGTCTTAGAAGAACTCGAATCCAAGCGAGAGATGAATTTCGATTATCTAACGCTTGCAGGATCTGGCGAGCCCACCCTTCATTTGGGTCTCGATGAGATCATCGAAGGCGCAAAAGAGATCATTGATCAACCCATTGTGATCCTGACCAACGGAACGCTCTTTAGCAGCCAAAAGGTCAGGGCTGAGGTGACAAAAGCAGACCTGATAATACCTTCCTTGGATGCTGCAACCCAATCGACCTTCGAAAGAACAAATCGACCCCATCCTGACCTCAGGATCGAAGAGATCATCGAGGGCCTCGTTGCCTTAAGAGAGGAGTTCGAAGGGGAAATCTGGCTTGAAGTGATGTTAGTAAAGGGTCTGAACGACTTTGAGGTTCACAAGATCGCTCAGGCGGCCAAAAGGATCCGGCCAGACAAAATTCAGCTCAACACAGTTGTCAGGCCGCCGGCAGAACTGGTCTTGCCACTGAGCTCTCAAGAGATGGAAGAGGCGCTGAAAGTCTTTGAAGGTGCCAATGTCATCGCCGAATGGGAACAAAAAACAGGTGGCGAGATCGAGATTCAAGAGCTTCTCTCAAGGAGGCCTTGCACTTTAGATGAGATCTGCACATTAACTGGCTTGCACAGAAACGAGGTCCTAAAGCACTTGGGGATCCTGGAACAGGAAGGGATTGTGGAAGGTAGAAGGCATGAGGGCAAGCTATATTTCCAGGTTTCTGGCAAAACCTAGTTAGCAGGATCTAATATAATCCTATAGATTGAATTGGTTGTCGATTATAATCGCGCTTAAGAAATTCATTCTGGTGTTTTTATGGAAAAATGTGATGGCGTATGTGAATCATGTGCCGACAGTGGCACTTGTGACGATCCTCGAAAAGAGATGGCTGAGCAGATGAAGACAGTTTCCCGGAGGATGGGACGGGTAAGACACAAGATCATAGTGGCCAGCGGAAAGGGCGGCGTTGGGAAAAGTACCGTTACCGTGAACCTCGCCCGGGCACTCCAACTTAAAGGTTACAAGGTCGGAATCCTGGACGCAGATATAACCGGGCCCAGCGTCGCAAAGCTTCTGGGTCTGGAAGGATCTCAACTCAGCATGGGGTCAGAAGGGATTGAGGCGATTGATGCAAATGGCATAAAAGCGATATCGATGGCATTTGCACTGTCCAGCCCAGATTCGGCCGTGATCTGGAGAGGGCCCATGAAGATGGCTGCCATAAAACAGTTCATGTCTGATGTGAACTGGGGTGACCTTGACTTCCTGATAATTGATCTTCCTCCTGGAACCAGCGACGAGCCGCTTAGCGTGGTCCAGTTCCTTCCAGACCTTAGTGGTGCCATCATCGTGACGACGCCCCAGGAGGTTGCCCTTCTCGATTCCAGAAAAGCCATTAACATGGTCAAGTCAATGAAAGTGCCCTTGCTTGGAATCGTCGAGAACATGAGCGGACTTCGGTGTCCTCACTGTGGCGAGATCTTGGAAATTTTCAAGATCGGTGGCGGAAAGAGGGCTGCAGAAGAGATGAAAGTCCCGTTCCTTGGAGCAATCCCCATAGACCCAGAGGTTACGCCTTTGGGCGATAGCGGTATTTCTTTCATGGATAAAGAAACGCAAGCAAAAGAGAGCTTTGAAGTGGTTGTGGACAATCTGCTCAAGGGATTGGGCGAGGTTTGAGGTTGATCGATTCGACTCGGGGCAGATTCAAATAGAACGGAGAGACTGGCTGTGGCATTTTCAGGGCCACAGCCCAAAATAAACGCTCATCGACAATACGCCTGCGCCCGTGGCCGCGCCAAAGGCGATCACAGTTTTTGGTTCCAATTTAATCGCAGTATCGTCTGCCTCAAAGTACCTCATCAGACCTGCAGAGGACATGAGGCCGCTTCCGTCTGACTTTTTCTTGGCCATAGGGCACCCCTATATCTTAGCTCGTTCAAGTACGTTTCGGCTTTAGCTAGATCT
>CAZXBV010000043.1:0-9382 GCA_964639155.1 uncultured Methanotrichaceae archaeon | reverse complement strand
TAATTCTGTTATTGAGAGGTAATATAATTACTGCCTTGAGGATCGCAGTGCTCAGCGGTGCTCTCGCAAATCACTATAATTTTCTGAAAACTTAGACCGCTTATATCATCGATTCGTGCAAAAAAAACGTTTAACGCAGTTGAAGATGCCCCCCGTTTGGGGGGGTCATTCTTCAATCTTTCGATAATGAAATATCAAGAATCAATCAATCTTCTCGAACCTGCTACCCAGTTTCTTCAGGATATTAGGCAGCGTGGTGTATTCCATGTCTTCCATGGGCAACCTGTGAGGCTCGAAGGGGCCGTGTCTTCTCATGTAGTCAGCGACCTCAAGAACCCTCTGCCGAGTAAGGTCAAAGGCCTTATCCTTGAAGAGGTCGACAGGCCCGATAAACATCCCGTCGGCGATCTGGAACCCTGCTGCTATGACCCTTGGCGGTCCATCGAATCTGGTGCAACAGGCATCTTCAAAGGCGCATGGCATAAGTGGACCATTGTGGCTTCCTCTCATCCAGCCGCTGACCAAATGGCCAACAGAAAATGGCTCAAGAACTTCGCCCAGCGCCGGAAGTCCTGACTGGCACCTCACGAGCGCTACAGGGTCGTCTTTTCCCACATAGGAACCTGCGATGTGGTAGAGTTTCTCTGTGCTGATGGTCGCCACTGCCTCGTCTTCGGGAAGCTTTCCTGGCTTTGGAAATACCCTCTTGATGACGTATCTGCTCTTGGCACCTACAAGGGCCAAGACGTCGTACATCTCCTCGGGACATTTCATGAAGACGCTCTTGTTCTCTAAGATATCCCAGATCTCGAAGATGAATCCCTGGTGGATGGCCGGGTCTATGACGAGGCCAGCCGTGTTGAAGGGGTCTGCAAATATCTTGTAGATCGGGAAGTTAAAGGCCCCAGGTTCGGTCTTGTCCATCATAAAAGCGACGAGGGGTTCTGCGGTCCTCTCTTGAAACTCTAGTTCGGCAACTCCTGGGCCCATTCCCTTCACGTTCCCGCTGAAAGCATCGCAAAGCATATCCTGGCCCGCACCGTAGAGCTTGAGTTCTTTTGCCTTTTCGGTTGCGTTACAGAAAATTTCCCAGGCAAGACCGTGAATCTCGGTGTTATCTGCGCCCTTTCTGTGGCTCATCAGAAGCTCAAGGTCGTCTCCGACAGACATGACCTTGTAGTCGATGACCATTCCTGATGCTTTTTCCTGGGCAAGCATCGAATCTGCTACGCTTTTTAGGGCCGGGTGAACCGTGGCGTGTCCAGGCCAGCCGCCTACGTCTGCTTTGATTAAGCTGATAGTGATTTTGCTCATTTGTAATTTACCTCCGTTCGATTGATAGATCGACGACTTGACCACCAAATTCGATCAGTCTTGATCCTTCCCTTTCTGGATGCTAATCGACTTTTAGCACCCTCTGTCATTCTGGCTATACTGCAGCCTTTTTACCTGTTACGGTTCCATTTTTTGTAGCCCTTTGGTATGTGGTAAAATATTATAGATAAGTAGATAAATTTGTGCGAAACGCTGATGAATATCCCGATGAATCTGTTTCCATTATGGGGTCTGTGTACCTTAAGTGATATCCGTCTCAACGGATATATAACTCATCGACTTCATTAACAGTCGTCAAGAGGGTTCTACATCATGGAACTGATCGCGAAATATTCCGTCAAGACCGACCTTCCTATCGCGAAGGCGGCAGAAGCGATTGCAGCAGAGCAGTCGACTGGGACTTGGACCGAGGTGGAGCGAGAAAAACTGACCAAAGACCTCTCTGCCCGCGTCATAAAGGCCGAGGGTGACTATGCAGAGATAGGCTTTCCAGAAGAGCTTTTTGAGCCGGGCAACATTCCGCAATACCTATCTGTCGTTGCAGGCAACCTATTTGGCTTGGGATCCATCGAGAAGGTGCGCCTCCTGGATGTGATCTTTCCTGAGAGTATGGTTCTCGCTCACAAAGGGCCGCGCTTTGGGATCAAAGAAGCTCGCGCAATATTGGGTGTGGAAGATCGGCCTCTTGCGGGCACGATAATAAAGCCTAAAGTAGGCCTGAGCCCCAAAGACACTGCAGAAGTGGCAGGCCAGGCCGTAAGAGGTGGCCTTGATCTCGTCAAAGACGACGAGACTCTCACAGATCAGGCTTTCTGCCCGCTTGACGATAGGGTCGAAGCGGTCATGGCAGAATTTGACCGGGTCGAAACCGAGACTGGAAAGAAGGCGTTCTACGCAGTCAACGTCACCACCGGTGGCGACGAGATACTGGAACGAGCCGAAAGGGCCATCGATCGCGGAGCCAACATGGTGATGGTAGATGTTCTCACCGCCGGGTTCAGCGCTCTTGAAGTCCTTTCGCGTAACGTGAATGTACCAATACATGTCCACAGGACGATGCACGGAGCCCTCACAAGATACGAAGGGCACGGGATATCCATGCTGCCCATATCCCGGCTTGTGAGGCTTGCTGGCGGAACTAACCTGCATACGGGAAGTTATCTTGGAAAAATGGCAGGCGACACCGAAGAGATCGATCAGTGCAGGGACGCCTTAAGAGACGAATGGTACGGCCTTAGAAGCGTATTTCCGGTGGCTTCAGGCGGTCTTCATCCTGGAAATGTTCGTGCCAACCTCGAAGGGTACGGTGTCGACTGTATCGTCCAGGCAGGTGGCGGCGTACACGGTCATCCTGGTGGGACCACTGCCGGTGCAAAGGCCATGGTTCAGGCTGTAAACGCCTGGATGGAGGGGGTCTCTGCTGAAGAATATGCCAAAGATCACGACGAGCTCAAGACGGCGCTGAAATTCTGGGGTCGCTGAACCGCACCAAAATTTCAGGTTACCTGGATTCGGTATGAGAAAAAATAGGTTTTGCGCACCTGCCCATTTCTGGTACTACGGGTGACTCCCTAGCATGTGGGCGTTTCATGTGAATATCACGTGAAGCCTATTTCAGTTAAAACCGAAGAGTTTATATTGGTACATGTAGTCTGTTCAGACCGTTTATCACGAGTTAGTGATGTAGCGCTGTCTGAAAACGGTAAGGTAGAGAGGGTAGAGGGATCAGATGACGAGACACGAGATCTTATCGAAGATCAAATCAGCGGAAGCGGACGCTCAAGCGAGTTTTGAGCGCTCCCAACAAGAAAGAGACAAGCGGATCGCCGATGCCACTGCCGAAGCAGCGAACATAGTGAGAACCGCAGAGGCTGACGCAGGGGATTATTACGAAAAGCGCCTCGACGATTCTGCGAGTCAGCTTCAGTCGAAGAAGCAGTCGATCATCGATACCGGCATGAAAAGCGTGAACTCAATGGAAAGCAGCGCCAGCGCTAAAGTAGACGCTGCGGTTGAACATCTATTGAAGGAGTTTATGGGGTTGTTGCATGCTTAGACCCGTTGAGATGTGTCGTGTAGTCCTCGCTGGGTCCAACAACGTCATAGAGCCTGTCATAGAAAAACTGTATGAGTTAAACCTGTTGCATCTTGTCAACTATTCTGGTGCTGATGAAGATTTTGGGATGGGCAAGCCTCTCTCGAAGTCTGCGGAATATTCCGAGCAGCTCATCAGGCTCAGATCTGTCGAAAGATATCTGGAAATCACTGATAAGATGCCAGATCGCCAATTCTCCGAGTCAGAGGTCTTGTCTCAGATGGGCAATGTCCTTGGAGGGCTTGGAGATGAAGTAATCAGCACGGCCGAAAGGGTTGCTCAGATCGACAACGATATCAAGGTCAAGCAGGACCAGGCTGCTTCGCTGGCACCATTGTCCGCGCTTCCTGTTCCGTTAGAGCTTCTATACGGCTACGATTCTCTTGCTGTGTTTGTAGGCACTGTAACTTCGCCTGTCGAAGCCGACGTGTCCAAGGCCTCATACATAAGTGAGGTTTTTGCCAGTGGTTCAAACGCTGTGGCAGTATTTGCACCAGTTGACAAAGCTGGCGAGGTTTCAGGAGTGCTTTCAGAGCACGGGTTCTCTGAGACGTCAGTCCCCAAGAATCTGACCGGAAGCATCTCTGGCGCCATAAGCACGCTTGAGAGTGAGGTCAAGAGTCTTGAGGGCGAGAGGGCGCCACTCCAAAAGAAGCTCAAAGACCTCAAGGCACAGAACGAGGATATCATACTGGCGATCGATGAGCACCTGTCGATCCAGTCTCAGAAGAGTGAGGCACCGCTCAGGTTTGCATCTACCGGCAACTCCTTCGTCGTTGATGGTTGGCTTCCTGCCGATCAATACGAGACGCTGAAGAGTGAAGTCGAAAGTGCTGCAGGCGGACGCATACAGATCGAGAAGCTTGGCGAAGATGAAGCTGAGGGACGGGTCAAGGAAGGGGAAGACATCCCCACCAAGATCGTGAACCCCAGCATAGTTAGACCTTATGAGCTTGTCACGCGTCTTTTCGCTATTCCGGAGTACAAAGAGTTCGACCCGACGCTGTTGATATTCATATTCTTCCCGATAATGTTCGGGCTGATCTTGGGTGACGTGGCTTACGGTGTAATCTCACTGATTGTCATGTTCATGCTTAAGCGCAAGTTCAGAACGCCGGGTTGGCAGTCTTTGATCAACATCGTGATCATAGCGAGCGTCTGGGCCATCATATTTGGCTTTGTGTTTGGCGAGATCTTCGGACCTTTGGGTTTGTGGGACTACATATTCAGTGGTTCTCACCATGCAGGCCTTTTGGGCACTGTAGCACATCCACATGAGGTCGGCACTGATTTTGGTGCTGGTTTCTACGGTTCTCTTGGAAGGATCGGTCCTGAGATTGGTGGTTTCGCTGGGGGCATGTTCCCCATGTACAGGCTGGCGACGGCTTCGGTTTTGGTGTTGATTGGTGTAAGCCTTTTCATCGGCATTTTGCACACAGGCATTGGTTCTATTTTGGGTGTCAAGACTGAGCTTGCTTATGGTGAGAAGAAGCATGCATATTTCGAAAGGCTTCCTGTGCTTCTCTTCCAGGTCTTCTTCGGCCTCGGTTTGCTCGGGCTGATTGTCGGTGGTTTGACTCACCCCTTGGTACTTCTTAGCGCTCTGGTCATTGTCATTTCCATGGTCATGATGGTAATGGGACCCGAGGGTGTAATGGGTATGACTCATGTGCCCTTCTTTGTGAGCAACCTGATATCGTACCTGAGGCTTTTGGCCATAGGCCTTGCTTCTGTGGGTGTGGCTTTTGCCGCAAACCAACTGGCGTTTTACGTGCTGATGCCCATGGTCAGTGGTGCAGAAGACGTACACGGTAATCTCACGACGATCGCAATCGTCATTGGTGTAGTTGTATTGTTGTTGGTCCACTTCATCAATTTGCTGCTGGGAATTCTCTCTCCATTCATGCACCCCTTAAGGTTGCACTACGTGGAGATGTTCACAAAATTCTACAGTCAGCACGGTGGTGGTATTGAATACGCGCCCTTCGGCTATGGTCGAAGGTTCTTGAAAGAATGATTTGAGTTAGTTGTTAGTTAATGGAGGGATGAGAAAATGGTATTGACAGATGCTGGTATAATGTATGGACTGTTAGCTGTTGGTGCTGGTCTCGCGACTGGACTTGCAGGTATTGGTGCAGGTGTTGGTGAACAGGGTATCGGAGCTGCTGTGGTCGGTGTTGTCGCAGAAGAGCCGGGCTTCCTGGGTAAGGGTCTGTTCCTGATGCTTCTGCCTGAGACACTCATCATCTTCGGTCTTGCTGTTTCATTGATCCTGATGTTCGCCTGGTCACCCTTTGCGGCCCTGCTGTAAAATCTCAGCCTGAGATAATGCGAGGTCGAGTGGAATGGCACTAGACGCAGTGGTTGAGGACATTCTTGCAACCAACAAAGGCAAGGTCGCGGAGATAAACGCCGAGGCCGACCAAGAGGTTGCAAGGATACTTAATGAAGCTAGAGAACGTGCCGCGGAAATCAAGTCCCGAAAAGAGGCAGAAGCAGATAGCGCTGTAGAGGCTTTGGAGCGCAGAGAGATCTCAAGTGCCAATCTTGAGGTCAAGAGGGGACAGCTCAACGTGCACAAGGAAGTCATGGAACAGACTCGTTCCAAGCTCCTTGAGGCCGTATCCAAGCTGCCCAAGAAGGATAACGACGCTCTGATCAAGAAGCTCTTAGAGCCCTACGATCTGAAAGAGATGAAGGTCATGTCCGCAAAGAAGGACCAGGCCTTCGTTTCTTCCCTTGCCTCCAACTATGCTGGAAACATTGATACCGTCGGCGGCGTCGTGGTTGAAAGCAAAGATGGATCGATAAGTTACGACCACACTTACGAGACTCTAGCGAGCGAATTATTCAATAAGTCTATGAAAGACATCTCCAACATCCTGTTTGGGTGAAGGCAATGCCGGTACTACGTTTGCCGAAATTCGGAAAACCGGTGAAATACGCATACATCACGGGTAGAGTTCGGGCTATGAAGACCAAACTCATACCCCAAGATATGTATCAGAGAATGCAGGGGATGGACTTACCAGAGATTACGCGGTATCTAGAGGAAACCCAATACAAGGAAGAGATCGACTTAATGGCGAAGGATTATTCTGGCGCTGAGTTAGTGGAATACGCCACCTTCGCCAACCTTGCAGCGACTTATCAGAAACTCTTGAGAGTCTCGATAGACGAACCCCAGTTCCTCGTTCTTGAGTATCTGAGGCGTTGGGACGTCTGGAACATAAAGACGATACTCCGTGGCAAGTTCCATGGAGCCAGCGAAGAGGAGATCATGAAGTATCTCGTGCCCGCTGGCGAGCTTAGCATAGAGTTTCTGGACGGTCTTGTCAAGAGAGATACAGTCGAGGAAGTCATTCAGGCGTTTGATGGAACCGATTACTACGAAGCTCTCACAAAGTACGATGGTCAGATGCTCGCTTCCGTTGAGAACGCGCTTGACAAGCTCTACTACTTCAGGATGGAGCGAGCTGTCGGCGGCACTCTCTCTGTGGGTGGCGGTCTCTTGCTAAAGTACGTCAGAAGGGAGATCGATATTCGGAACCTGATTACCCTCTTTAGGATGAACAAAGCTGGAATTGAATCAAGCATAACGCAGGATAACCTGATCCCAGGCGGGAAACTCCATGACGAGTTCAACCGAATGGCAGGCCAATCCTACAGCGAGTTCGTCAGAGGGCTTGAAGGCTATCCCTTCTGGAGCGCAATCTCGGACATTGCCGGAGAGGACGTCGACGTAAGTCGGATAGAAGTGCGCCTCAAGGCGTACTTGGTGAGGTATGCTTGGGCTCTGTCGAATTATCATCCTCTTTCCATTCTGCCGGTGTTGGGTTACATCGTCAGTAAAGATACCGAGGTCTCGAACATAAGAAAGATCGTCCGCGGCAAGGAAGCCGGTCTTTCCCCTGAGCTCATCGAAGAGCAAGTGGTGGTGATGTAATGGAAATCGCCGTTGTTGGCAGCGGTGACGATGTTATCGGATTCACCCTCGCAGGAATACGAAAAGCCTACGGGGTAGCCTCCGATGATGAGCTGATCTCGAAGATCGAAGAGGTAATGGCTGATCCAGAAGTTGGAATCCTGGTGTTGAACCAGTCGGATTTTAACAGACTTCCCGAGAGATTGAAGTCCACTCTAATAGATTCAGTCAGGCCCACCATAGTTTCCGTCGGAACTGAGCAGAGCACAGAGATGAGAGAGAAGATCAAAAGGGCAATAGGTGTTGATTTATGGAAGTAGGCACGGGCAAAGTTCATAGAGTTGCCGGGCCGGTTGTGCAGGCTACAGGTCTAAAATCTCACATGTATGACCTGGTCCTAGTCGGCGACGAAGGGCTGATGAGTGAAGTCATCGGCATCGTCGGAGACAAGCACGTAATTCAGGTATACGAAGATACCGCTGGCGTAAAGCCAGGCGAGCCTGTAAAGGAAACCGGTGCACCGTTAGTAGCGCAACTCGCTCCTGGAATTCTTACCTCTATTTATGATGGTATTCAGAGACCTCTTACCAAGTTGGTGGAGGAATCTGGGAACTTCATCGGCAGAGGCCTTTTCGTTGATGGTGTTGATCACAAGAAGAAGTGGGGCTTTGAGCCTGTCGCCAAGAAGGGCGACAAAGTCGAGGCCGGACATACCATTGGAACCGTACAGGAACAGCTTCTCATCAAGCACAAGATCATGATGCCCCCCAACAAGAGTGGAACCATCAAAGAGATCTACTCAGGGGACTTCACAGTCGATGAGACCATCTGCGTGCTAGAAGATGGGACAGAGCTGCCCATGATCCAGTATTGGCCAGTTCGTCAGGCTAGGCCTTCTGCCTCAAAGCAGGCTCCAACCGTCCCGCTGAGGACTGGACAGAGGGTAATTGACGGCTTTTTCTCCCTGGCAAAGGGCGGAACTGCAGCCATTCCCGGTGGATTCGGAACCGGAAAGACCGTTATGCAGCAGACTCTGTCTAAGTGGTCTGACGTTGACATCGTGGTTTACGTGGGCTGCGGTGAGCGTGGCAACGAGATGGCTGACCTGCTTCACGAGTTCCCCGAACTGGTGGACCCGAGAACCGACAGGCCTCTGATGGAGAGATCCATCGTCTACGCTAACACGTCTAACATGCCTGTGGCCGCAAGAGAAGCTTCCATTTACACTGGCATCACCACTGGTGAGTACTACAGAGACATGGGATACGACGTCATGATGACTGCAGACTCTACTTCCAGATGGGCAGAGGCCATGAGAGAGCTTTCCAGCCGTCTTGAAGAGATGCCCGGTGAAGAAGGCTATCCCGCTTACCTTGGTGCCAGGCTTGCTGACTTCTACGAGAGGGCTGGCAGGGTGACCACTCTTGAAGGTAGCGAAGGTTCTGTCAGCATCGTCGGCGCTGTCAGTCCGCCTGGTGGAGACTTCACTGAGCCAGTCACGCAGAACACCCTCCGTATTGTGAAGGTATTCTGGGCACTTGACTCCAGACTTACTCAGAGGCGTCACTTCCCGTCTATCAACTGGCTGGACAGCTACTCGCTGTACGACCTAGACCTTGAGCCATGGTTCATGGATAACGTATCCCCTAACTGGAACGCAAACAAGAGACGTGCCATGGAGATCCTCCAAGAGAACGCTGAGCTCGAAGAGATCGTGATGCTGGTAGGTTCTGACGCTCTACCTGAGGATCAGCAGGTTACTCTTGAAGTGGCCAGGATGATCATCAACTTCTGGCTTGCACAGAGCGCATTCCACCCCGTGGATACTTTCTGCCCGTACCAGAAGCAGTTCGATTTGTTAGAGGCCATCCTAAAGTACAGAGATTTGGCCTTCGATGCCTTGGGACGTGGAGTGCCCAACGACGTGATACTTGGCACGCCCTCGAAGGACGCTCTGGCAAAGGCTAGGCTACTCGAAGACTACGTGCCTGAGTTGGAGAAAGTAATGGCTCAGATGGAGAGCGAGT
>CAZXBV010000042.1:0-9453 GCA_964639155.1 uncultured Methanotrichaceae archaeon | reverse complement strand
GTTTCAATCCCTATCGGGTTTTCTTTGGCGCTGCGACTGCACCCCTAAAATGGTTCTTTTCCCCTATAAACCTTGCTAAAGCCTCGAAAATCAGACCTCATATCATGGACCCCCTCTGTACCCTGAGTTTATAAAGATCCATGACGTCCCCCACAGCACGCTAAGCGCAGAAAAAGAAAATGGCGCGGCCAAAAGCTGCGCCTGTTTTATCGCGCTGCTTTGGCGACTCTCTCGATGCCATCCTTTCTGTTGATGGCAAAGCTTCGGACGTCACCTTTGGCAGCTGCCATGATCTCGTCGGCTAGACAACTTCCAGCGGACCGCTTGCTCTTGAAAGCAGCCCTCTGAGCACCGCGAGATATGAACTTTAGGGCTATATCCACCCTTCTTTGAGGTGCAGTATCCACGGCTTTTGGCACGGTTATGCCACCGTACTTCAGACGGACAACTTCTTCGCGAGGTCCTGCCTTGGATATGGCTCTGGCGAGGACTGTAATCGGGTTCTCGTTCGTCCTCTTGTTGATTATGTCGAAAGCCTCTTCTACGATCTTGTAGGCCTTCTGTTTCTTGCCAGTGTTCGTCTCTTTCAGCATCATCTTGTTGATCAGACGCTCGACTATGTGCTGCTCAGACTTCTTAAACTGCTGTCTGGCATGTTTGCCGCCACTATGCACCACATAGCTCGGACGAAGGCTGGAATAGCGCTTTATGCTGAGATCTTCAATCTCAACTTCTTCGGGGTCCCACTTATTAAAGACCTTCACTTCATCACCTTATCGGTTTCTCCTTGCGTCCGATGACCATCTCGTTCAAAGAGACATTGTTCACGCCGACCACCTGGAACCTTACTCCGGGAATATCTCCCTTGGCGCCACCCATCCTGCCGCCGATACGTTCCACAACGACCTCGTCGTGTTCATCTATGAACCCTATGGCACCATCTCCCGGACAGAAGGCGGTAACCTGTCTTCCGTTCTTGATGAGCTGTATACGAACGCATTTACGGATGGCGGAGTTAGGCTGTTTAGCCTCTACGCCCACCTTTTCCAGGACGATGCCTCTGCCCCGTGGCGCGCCCCCGAGGGGGTCTGCCTTCACGTTCAGCCTCAGCACCCGCCGGCTGTAACTAAGGTCACTCCATCTGAAGTTCTTGCGGTTGTTCTCCAGTTTTCTGGCCGCGTACTTTCCCATTCCCATTTTTTCACCTAAATTAATCGCTATATCTCGATCGCCAAAGAAGACATTTGCCAAATTTTATCAGAGGCTGTGGCCCCTTGTATGTGGTTTTACTGTATTATGATGTCGTCTATGCCATGATGCCTTTGAGAGAGCATCTTGGCCTTTAATATGTTACGGCCATCCCTTCCTATGGCGATGCCTTTATCCCTATTTGCTACTTCTACATAAGCCAATCGCTTATTATTCTTGTTTACCAGGGTCACATTCTTTATCGAGGCTGGCTGAAACGCGTTCTCAAGGAACTCTTTTACGTCATCACTGTGCTCGACGATCTCAACCTGCTTTCCTATGGATTTCTTGACCCGGTTGATGTTGCTGCCCTTTCGACCTATGGCAGCGCCCATATCACCTTTCTTTATGACGAATATTATCCGACCGTTCTCCGCATCGACGACACAATCTCTGGCCATGCCACCGGTCAAGCTCTCAAAGAGGGCTATGTATCTAATCCCTTCAGTGGTGAGCTTGAACTCACTCATCCTGAATACCCCTGATCTCCCTCAAAAGTCCCATTATCTCAGAATCGCCTGGATCTATTACCGCAAGGGCTGCCACAGGGAAAGGCTTTCCACATGCAGACCCAAGATCTTTACCTCTGCCAGAATAACTGTATACTGGTACATCCGTGTTTTCAAGCTGACTGCGTACTTCTTCGGGACAATCGGAAGCATGTATCATCAGCTTAGCCTGACTGCTGCCGACCGCCACCAAAGTTTGATTTGAACCGAGCACAACGTTCCCGGTTCTGATTGAACTTCTAAGAGCTCTATCAATGTTTATCATCCTTTTACCTCATCGTTTTGCGACTAATTGTACATCACCAGTTCCCAACTGTATCGGCTGGCCCACTATTACGTTCTCGGTTACACCCTTGAGATCGTCCACATCCCCGCGCACTGCGGCGTCGAGTATGTGGCTCACTGTGACTTCGAAAGCGGCCCTGGCGAGCACGCTTGCCTTCTCGCCAGACACTCCATGACGACCGATCTGCTTGACTTCACCGTCACAGGTCATTATATCGGCCACCAACATGATGTGTCTGACGTCGACGGTCAGACCTTGTTCTCTCAAGGTATCTGTAGCCTCGTTTATTATGGCGTTACGGGCCGCCTCAATTCCGAAAACCGCCCCTATTTCGGTTATATTATTTGTCTTTGTCCTGGTAGGATCGACTCCCTCGTACTCTATGACTTCCTTGAGCGCCGAACCTTCGGTGTACAACACATACTCATCAATTTCTTTCCGAATGACGACCCGTTTTATGCCCTCTACGCCCTTGAGTGAGATTGTTTTGATCTTCTCCACCAGTTGGAGCAGTCCTCGATAAGAAGGTTTCTTGGGCGCAAGGGTGAGCACATTCCCATTCGAAACAACCGGCAACTTGGTCTCACTCTCTAGTCTATCAGCCACTTCTTCTGCGGTGATCTTGCGCAGATCAAGAGCATCCTCTTTTAGCTCGAGCACCAAGTTCATCTCGGCAAGATCGGTGGCTATAGATCCAAGATGAAGGATGTTAGTGGACTCGATGCTCCAGGCAACCTCTCGGGCTTTGTCTCGATCGCGAGCATAATCATCTTCCAACCTGATCGTCATGGTAGGCGTGCTGGGAATCTTTCTTGCATCAACGATCTCTATCAACCTTGGAAGGCCCAAAGTTACGTTGATCTCAGCGACGCCCGCATAGTGGAAGGTCCTCATGGTCATCTGAGTTCCAGGCTCGCCTATCGACTGAGCTGCCACAACTCCAACAGCCTCACAAGGTTCAACCTTAGAATGCTCGTAATCCGAGAGGATCTGATCAACGATCTCTTGGAACTCTTCTTTGGTCACCTTGACGCTGGAAAGTTCGTCACGAAGCGCATCCTTTAGGTTCCGCGACAAAGACAGCGCCTCGATCCTTTTGAGAATCCCTTTCTGCGTGAGACTCATGATGACTCCTTCTTCAAGACCTTTTGAACTATGCTATGAACGTTTTCTGGACTGGCATAATCTTTTCGGGATGTGTCGACGCCATCCTCACCGTAGCTGAACTGAACGATTATGCCCCGGGTCTCTTTGACCGTTCCATCATAACGCACTTCCAAATCTTGGAGCGCGTTTATAAGCCTTCGCTGAAGGTAGCCGCTCTGAGACGTTCTGATGGCAGTATCGACGAGACCTTCTCTGCCACCAATTGCATGGAAGAAGAACTCAGTCGGAGTGAGACCTTTCTTGTAGCTGGAATGGACAAACCCATGCGCGTCAGATCTCAGATCGCCACCTTTGAAATGGGGGAGGGTTCTGTCTTCATAACCTCGATGGATACGCTCACCTCTCACACTCTGCTGACCCACGCAAGCTGCCATCTGGGTTAGATTGAGCATGGATCCACGAGCCCCGCTGACAGCCATCACAACGCCACTGTTGTCCATACCTAAATACCGGCCCGCGATCGCCCCTGTGTTATCTCTGGCCTTGCCCAAAGTCTGCATTATTCGCATCTCTAAAGTCTCGTCCAAGGTCCGACCAGGTAGTGATTCAAGCTCACCTGCGTTGTAAGCCTCGATCAATTTATCCACGGTTTCTCTTGCGGTATTGATCACGTCTTGAATCTGATTTGCAGCCTCTTTAGGGATGTCTTCGTCGTCAATCCCGAAACTGAAACCGGCAAGCATGATACCCCTTATGGCAAGCTGCGTCATCGAGTCCACGAACTTTGCGCCGGCGTTTGGACCGTACACTTTCATCACACGATCTGTTATCTTCCCTTTGAAAGCCCCAACTGCCGCGGCATCGATAGTACCTTTGACCAACTCGCCGTTGCGAATCACCACGTAAGCGTCGTTTTCGCAGTCTTCGCCCTTGCATTGATCGCAGTTCATGCAAAACGAGGCCTTGAAAGTCAGGTTGAGCTCTTCTGGAAGGGAGAGGCTAAACATCTGTTTTCCGGTCCAGTAGGGCGTACCATCTTCGTATCCAGCGGGATCTGGCACTTCAAAATCTTCTAGGTTCTTTAAGATCTCCATGACTTCCCAACGGTTGAACCGCTTCTCGCCGTGAGTCAGGACGAAGTTTCCGGTGACGTAATCGTGTATGCCTCCGATGATGGGACCGCCGAACCTGGGCGACAGAATGTTCTCTTGAACTCTCATCAAGACATGAGCCTCAGCCCTGGCTTCTTCGGTCTGTGGGACGTGCATGTTCATCTCGTCCCCGTCGAAGTCGGCGTTGTAAGGTGGACATACCGCAGGGTTTAGCCTGAAGGTCTTGTAAGGCATCACGACCACCTTGTGGGACATGATACTCATCCGGTGCAAAGATGGTTGTCTGTTGAAGAGAACTATGTCACCGTCGATCAGTTGCCGATCAATCTTCCAGCCCATCTCCAGCTGGTTTGCCACTTCCTCCGCGTTCCTTTCGGTGACCTTCAGCCTCCTGCCATCAACCCGAGTGACGTAATTGACACCAGGATGGTTTTTAGACCCTCGCTTCACGAAGTTTCGCATGACTTCGATGTTTCTGGAGTTGATCACCACTGGCACCGAAAGCTCCATGGCAATCTCAATGGGAACACCGACCTCATTTATGCTCAGGTTGGGGTCAGGAGATATCACGGTCCTTGCGCTGAAGTTAACCCTTTTGCCGGACAAACTGCCCCTGAACCGCCCCTCTTTTCCCTTGAGTCTCTGAGAGAGGGTCTTAAGAGGCCTCCCGCTCCGATGGCGCGCAGGTGGCACACCTGAAACTGTATTGTCCAAAAAAGTTGTGATATGATATTGGAGCAGTTCCCACAGGTCCTCTATGATGAGTTGGGGCGCGCCAGCTTCCCTGTTTTCCTGGAACCTCTGATTAATCCTGATTATATCGACTAACTTGTGAGTGAGATCGTCCTCGCTCCTCTGGCCACTCTCAAGAGTGATCGAAGGCCGCATGGTCACTGGCGGGACAGGTAACACCGTAAGAAGTATCCATTCAGGTCTTGCAGTTTTGGGGTCCATACCCATGACTTCGGCGTCATCATCAGGAACTTTTTCGAATCGGTCGCGTATGTCAGAAGGGGTGAGTTTGTGTCCATCTTCTATATAGGCCAAAGGCCGCTCGAACTTTACATCAAGTTGGGGCGCGCCACAGTAAGGGCAGACCTTGTGCTTCCTGGCTTCAGCAAAGACTTTGTTCACAAGGTCATCAGTGGGCTGGCCCAGCTCGACTAGGGTATGGATCTGCTCAAGATACATATTCTTGTCAGGTTCCAAGAGCATGAGCCTGGAACAGTCTTTGCATATGGCGCGAAGCATCTTTCTGATGAGCTTTGCAAAGCCCACGTGTATCACTGGAGCTATGAGATCGATGTGGCCGAAGTGACCGGGACATTCGCCGGGCCTCCCACCACAGGTCCTGCACCGAAGTCCTGGATCGATGACGCCGAGACGAGGATCCATCAGACCCATCTCTATCGGAAATCCGTCATCATCGTAAGTATCTGCGGTTATGACCTTCACCACACTCATCCTCCGAAACTCCTGGGGAGAGATGAGCCCAAAACTTATCTTGCCAATTCTCTTTGGGACGGTCATGTTTACACCTAAACTGCGTCCTCCAAAATCAACCTGGGAGCCACGCCGAGAGATTTAATTTCATCTAGCAAAAGCTTGAAGGCGTAGCTCATCTCTACTGGATATATCTCGGTATCCGAGCCACAGACCGAACAGTAATCTGTATTCCTGCGTTTATCGTGAACGGCAATCATGCCACATCGGCTGCAGACCAGCTCAGTCACCTTGTCAGATTCGTCCACGAGCCTCTCTTTTAAAGCCAAAGCTGCGCCGTGGGCGATGAGAACGTCACGTTCCATCTCACCGAACCTGAGACCGCCTTCTCTTGCCCTACCTTCTGTGGGTTGTCTTGTAAGCACCTGGACCGGGCCCCTCGACCTTGCGTGCATCTTGCCTGCGACCATGTGATAGAGCTTCTGGTAAAGAATAGCTCCAACAAATAGGTCAGCCATAATCTGCTCGCCGGTCATGCCGTTGTACATCACTTCTCGGCCTGTATGAGAAAACCCGAACTTGGTGAGCGCGGAACGAAGGTCCTCCTCATTCTCGCCAAGGAAAGCTGTCGCGTCTACCAACCTTCCTTCCAGAGATCCGACCTTGCCGCCGATCATCTCGAGAACGTGACCTACCGTCATCCTGGATGGGATGGCATGAGGATTGAGTATAAGATCTGGGACCATGCCGCTTTCGGTGAAGGGCATATCTGCCTGGGGCACAATCAGTCCAACAACGCCTTTTTGGCCGTGTCTAGATGCGAACTTGTCGCCAAGTTCAGGAACCCGCTGATCTCTCGTCTTAACCTTGGAGAGTCTGTTTCCATTAGCTGACTCAGTAAGTATCACCGTATCGACGATGCCCCTCTCGTTAGATCTCATCGTGACCGAAGTTTCTCTCCTCTGCTGGGGAGTTATCCCAAACTCAGTCGGCTCTTCCAGGAACCTGGGCGGAGAGGTCTTTCCTATCAGAACGTCGTTTGGTGCAACCTCTGAGTTGGGGTTGACGAGGCCGTCGTCGTCTAATTGGCTATAAGCCTCTGCGCCCCTTGCACCCCTCACTTCCATATCTGGAATCTCGAACTTGTCTTCCTGGCCGCCAGGGTATTTTCGTTCCTCTGCCTCAGAAACCCTGAAGAAGTGGCTCCGCCCCAAGCCTCGATTGACTGCAGACCTGTTGAGTATGAGCGCATCTTCGATGTTGTATCCTTCATAAACGAGAACTGCGACCACGAAGTTCTGGCCTGCGGGCCTCTCGTCAAATCCGATCGCGTCAGCAGTCCTGCTTCTGCAGAGGGCTCGTTGCGGATAATGGAGGGCATGTGCTCTCGTGTCGGGCCGCAGCTTAGTGTTGGCCATTGGAGTTCCCAGGCATTGCTTGACCATGCCCGCGCCCATGGTGTTTCTGGGACTGGCGTTATGCTCTGGATAGGGAACCAAACCGGTACAGATGCCAAGCATCAAGGAGGGGTCAAGCTCTAGGTGAGTATGCTCCAACGTTATGTCTTCTTCCCAGATCGCTATGAGGGCGTTTTCTTCCTCTGCGGCGTCTAAGTACTCGACCAAACCCTCTTTTACCAGATCGCCGAAGACGATTTCGCCGTTTTTGAGCGTTTCAATGTGCCCTTCTGTTACCAGAGGCTTGCCGTCTTCCACTATGACCAAAGGTCTTCTGGCCCTGCCCGAATCGGTGCTGATGAGGATCTCGTTTGTCCTCTTAAAGTAGGTCGCGTTGATCTGGTCGCTAATCTGGTTAGACCGCCTGAGCAGTCTTATGTCTTTGACCAGCTTTTTGGGGTCGGGATGAGTCCCCACAAATTCGCCGTTTATGAATACTCTGCCCTCACTCACCGTAATCACCCACCGGAACTACATCTAGATCCATGAACCGTTTTTTCACATCTTCGTAATTTTCTACGCCAGTGGAGAGCTCCACGCCCTGAGCAAAGTTCTTGACTAGGCCACAGTTGGGACCTTCGGGGGTCTCGCTGGGACAAATCCTGCCCCATTGTGTGGGATGAAGATCTCTGGCCTCGAAATGGGGCTGAGACCTGGAAAGAGGAGAGATTACTCTGCGAAGATGGCTCAAGGTGGCCATGTAGTCAGTGCGATCTAAAAGCTGAGAGACGCCGGTCCTGCCACCAACCCAGTTTCCTGTGGCTAGCGGGTGGATCATCCTCTCGGTCAGGACGTCTGATCTGACAGTGGTGATGACGTTAAGCTCCCTATTTCTCATGCTCGCTCGTTCCAGCTGGTACTTTATGTCCCTCGTAAGTCTGTTGAAGGCGACCCTGAAGAGATCTTCCATGAGGTCGCCGCTTAGCTTGAGTCTCTTGTTGGCGTAATGGTCTTTGTCGTCTTCGCCTCGACGACCTAAAGCCAGTTCGAAACATGCCTCTGCCATTCTGCAAAGGAAGATCGCCTTTGCGTACCGGTCCTTCTCATCCACCCCTATATGGGGAAGGAGGTATCGGTCCAAGACGTAGGCCGCCCTCTTCTTCTGATATTCTTTGGCCTGACCCGCTGCGACTCTGGAACCAATCTTCTCCAATGCTTCGTCTCCGGTGGCAACCTCAGCTTCTTCTAGGTTCTCCAACATGAACTTGATGATATCTGGATTTCCAGAAACCGCTTGAACGATCTCCATATCGGTTTCAAGACCCAACGCCCTTGCGAGGGTCACAAAGTTCAGCCGTCCGCTGACTGAAGGGAACGACACTTCGAGGATGGATTTTCGGCCTCGTTCCACGATAACGAGAGATCGGTACCCTTGTCTTTGGGAGAACACTTTTGCCACTTCTATGTAGTCAGAATACCTCTGGTTATACTCTACTAAGATCTTGTTTGGGGCCAGATCTTCCAATGTCATGATGACCCTTTCAGATCCGTTTACCACAAAGTAGCCACCAGAATCCAGAGGATCTTCCCCGTATTCGATCATCTCTTCAGAAGATAGGCCCGAAAGGTTACAGTTCTCGGACATGATCATAATGGGCAGCCTGCCGACCATGGCCTCCACTGGATCTTTTTCGGTCTCGCCCTGGACGATCGTCATCCCCAGACGAACAGGACTGGCATATGTGAGGTTCCGAAGCCTGGCGTCGTTTGGATAGAGCAGCTCCACAGAACCATCTGCTTCGGTCACAACGGGCCGTTCCACTCGAATGTTACCCAGTTTGACGTAAGTGTCCTCGATGTTGGTCTCGATGATTCCGACCTCATTGATCACTTTCTGAAGTCCTCCTTCAATAAAGTCGTTGAAGGAGTTGATGTGATGATGGACCAATTTATCTTTTGTAAAATAGGCCTTGTAAAGAACGTTTCTGTCCAGCAAACTCTAAAACACCTCTTAATCGATTACAAGCCTGTAAAAGACGGATTCCCCAGCTGTAGGACTTTTTCTTAATATCTTAAGTATGTCGCCGACCTTCGCCCCGGTCTCTTTTACAACGGGGTCGGTGATGTGGATCTTTGGCAGTTGAGCTGATTCCACATTGTACGTCCCCAGAACCTCTTTCACCTCTTTGGGCGAGAGTATGATGTGAGATGGGACCTGCTCGTGATCCTGCAGTACGAACTTTTTCATGTAGCCTCCTCTGAGAAGTAAATAGTCAACTACCGCGGCCCAAAGGCCGTGGCTTGTAGCTGTCTTTCAACGCTACGATTGGCTGGTTGACTGCAGCCTGCTA
>CAZXBV010000041.1:5249-9494 GCA_964639155.1 uncultured Methanotrichaceae archaeon | reverse complement strand
CTCTCTTCCGAAGAGAAACCTGCCCCGGAGATGGAAGGCGTGGACTACTTCTTTGCCCCTGTAACCTTCAATCTCGGGAGGGATCTGGTACGATTCTGCTCTCCCAAAGATGGATGCAAAATGGAGCGCAGCAAGGGAGTTGGCCTTGTCGTTGGAGGTCATCGCCGTAAAGCGTCCTATTCCCACAAGGTCGATCTCATCTAAGATGTGTTCTGCCATGATGTTGCCCTGATGAGTCTTAATCCCCGCTTCATAAGCCTCCAATATCTGTCTATAATTGGTATCCACCATCAGAACTTTGACCCCCGCCTCCTGGAGCTTGATCGCGATCTGGCGCGCCCAGCTATGGGCACCAACGATCAGTACGCCTTGCGGCCGGGGCTGGGAAAGACCAAGCCACAGGGACAGCCTGGATATAGATATCCCATAGATCGAGACCGTCCCGATTATGACGAAGAAAGTGATGGGGGTCAGGGCTTCGGCCTGAGGATGGTTTGCTTCGATCAGGCGAAACGAAAATATTGAAGATATGACGGCCGCAACTATCCCGCGAGGTGCCATCCAGGAGAGAAAGACTAATTCTTGCCATTTCATTTTCTGCCCATATGTTGAGATGAGAACTGCAGCTGGTCGGACTACAAGCATCAGTACGGCCAAAAATATCAAAGCTCGACCATCGATAAACTTTAAATCTTCCACAGAAAAGCTTGCGGCCAGTACTATGAAAAGGGCCGATATCAAGAGCACTCTCAAGTTTTCCTTGAACTCGATTATATGTTTGACTGCAACTCTCTTCTGGTTGGCGAGGAAAACGCCCATCAAGGTCACCGCCAAAAGTCCAGACTCGATCTGAACCATCTCTGATAAAGTGAAAACTGTGACCACAACCATAAGGGTGACTGGACTTTGGAGGTGGTCTGGTATCCAGTATCGCTTCAGGAACTGTACCAGAAAGAGCTCTCCAAAAACTCCTATCAAGACCCCTACGAGAACGGTTCTCAAGATCGCAATCCCAACAGAAGGATTTCCATCCCCAAACTCGCCGATGAGGATCTCTTGGAATACCAAAACCGCAAGGATGGCACCTATGGGATCGTTCATGATCCCTTCCCATTTTGCCATATTTCCAACCTTGCCCTTGGGCTGGACCTGGATCAATATGGGCAAGACCACAGTCGGTCCCGTTACCACCAAAATTGAGCCGAGGAGGATTGCCATCTCCGTGGCCAGGTCCAATATGAAATAGGCTGCAAGAGAGGACATGACCCAGGTTGTAAGAAGTCCAATGGTTATGAGGTTCCGGACAGGGACTCCGATTTCTCTTAGTTCGTCTATCTTCAGGTTTAGTCCGCCTTCAAAGAGTATCACGGCCACTGATAGCGAGACGAAAGGAACCAGAAGGTTTCCCAGAAGTTCATCCGGTTTGAGGAATCCTGTTAGCGGTCCTGCAATTAGCCCGAGAATGAGCAGTATCAATATCGATGGCAGGCCCAGGCGCCACGCAATCCACTGCGCTCCGATGCCCATCAAGATGATACTTGCCAGATAGATAAGGATCTCTTCGGTCAATCTCGGTGCCCCTTGATATCTAACCGATGTGGTGTTGCCAATGACGCTTCGTAGGCATATCTCTATCGGGCCTGATCTCCTTTTGCTTTCCGCCGCACGGAATTTTTGGCCCCAAACCGTTAGTGTATCTCGATATCCACATATTGGGCTTTTATGTATAGTGTTTAACGATACCTTTCGGACAACTCTCTAACTCGTAAGAGTTTGAAATCTGACCTATTCGTATCGTTAAGCACTATAATTAACAGAATTATCTGTCCATTTCAAGAAACGATCCAAAATGCAGCCTGAGGTGGGGCAAAAGTCGTATGGAGGGATTAGAAGAGGGAGGATGACTGTGCCCGACTTTTGCCTATGACCCATACGTCATTTACCGAATATAAATTTTTCGGTTGATCCGAATCTTGCCATTCCTTATGGTGTGAAATTCCAAATTGATGGTCGAATTTGCGCAATTAGCCACGCTGTTTTTCTCAGACTTTGGTATCTTATGCCTGATAAATCAACAATCGATCAATGGAGGGAGGGTGGCAAAAGTCACGTAGAGGGTTTCAGGAGGGAGGGAAAATGAAATCGACTTTTGCCGTCTCCATTTACGTCATTCGTCGAATATATACCTTTTGGTCCTGAGACTGGATCCACCATGGGTGCATTAAAAATGACGTTTATAATCCAATCATGTGATAATTAAACCAAAAGACTTATTACTAAGTATGATATTATTGGACAATCAGACAGGTAAGACCTCTGTCTGCTTGGTTATAGTCGAGAACCAATTAGATGAAACTAATTGGTTCTCGCCAGAATAGTGCTTAAAGATACGGATAGGCCAAAATCTCAAACTCTTGCGAGTTTGAGATTTGTCCGAAAAGTATCGTTAAACACTACACATGTAGAAGGCGCTTTGAGAGGAAAGGTCATGTGGGCAGACACTCCAGAATCTCTCCTCTCTTCTACATCTCCTTCTTGTTTTTCCTCCTTTTGGAGGGGTTGGGGATTGGCACATCTCTTTCATATTTTGTTTGTGGTTTTCTGACTGCCGCAGCTGGCATAGGGCAACGTTAAAATAACCTGAAAACCATTACGGTTAAGGTTTTCATGCAGATTAGGCAAGTTGTCGTCCTGGCTGACGAGTCTCCTGAGACGAGAGGTTTTCTCAGCGACCTGGAACAGTTGGGGCTGGATATTCTCAGATCTTCTGCTGCCGAGCTTATCTCTGAAATGTCATCCCTCGACCAAAACCCAAAGGACTTTTCTGATCGCCTTCTCTTATGTGATGTCGATCTCGATTCGGATCCTTTGGGCACCGCCATCATCGAGGATTCCGTAAGCTCCGGACACGGCGTCCTGGTGGGGTCAAAGTGGTTCGATAGGGTGCTTGAAGAGATGGGACAAAAGGGTGGCCTTTCTGAAAAGACCCGAAAGGAAATGGCCTCAGAAGCCCTCTACAAGTGTATAGCGATACAAGCGAAACGATTGGACGCGCTCCAGGGCGACAATCCGAGGTACTTGACTTGTGTCTGTGAAAAAGTACAGGACATGAGGTACGGCGAAAACTGGCATCAAAAAGCTTCGCTCTATCGAACGCCCGGCGGAATCGGCCTCCACAATGCAAAAAAGCTCTTGGGCAAGGAGATGTCTTACAACAACGTGGTCGACGCCGAAGCCGTACTGGAGATGTTGATCGACCTGATGGAATACGACGGCATAAAAGACCCACGATCTTTGTCAGTCATAGTCAAGCACGCCAATCCATGTGGCGTTGCCTACGGGTCTGATTCGATCGAGGCTTATAACGGTGCGTTAGCCACCGATCCAAAGAGCGCCTTTGGCGGAGTGATCGGATTTGGCGAACCTGTGGGCGTGGATCTGGCCGAGACGATGCGAGACCATTTCATAGAAGTCCTCTTGGCACCGGGCTACGATCCTGAAGCGTTGGAGATCTTGAGTGAGAAGCCCAACAGGCGGATCCTGGACATAGGCAACCTTTTAGAAAGAAGGGACGAACTTTACAGCGGCCAAACGTTCAAGAGCGTCTTTGGCGGGATGCTGACCCAAGATTACGATATCGGTGACATAAAGGAATGGAAGTGCGTGACCAAACGGGAACCCACACCCTCTGAGAACCGGGCCCTCAGGTTCGCCTGGAAGGTGACGAAATACGTCAAGTCTAACGCCCTTGTTTACGCCACCGAGAACCAGACGATTGGGATTGGTTCTGGTCAAGTCAGCCGCGTAGATTCGGCACGTTTCGGGGCTGAAAAGTCTGAAGAACACGGTTTGGATACAAAAGGAACCGTCGCTTCAACCGACTCCTTCTTCCCGTTCCGCGACGGTCTGGACAGGACTTACGAGGCCGGAGCGACAGCAGTCGTCCATCCGGGCGGATCTATCAGAGATGCCGAGGTGATCGAAGCTGCAAACGAACATGGCATGGCCATGGTCTTCACGGGCATGCGCCACTTCAGACACTGACCAATTCCGTCCCCAAAGACTATGCAGGCCTAGATTTGGGCCCCATAGTTTTTGCCTCAGCGGAGTTTTGATCTCTATAGTCCTCACGTTCTTCTTACTTTCGGGCATTTCCTGCGGTGAGTTGATCTTTGCAGAAGACGACATCCAGGCGGCTCTGGATTTGGCCGATCCTGGCGATACGGTTATGGTGGGATCTGGCCA
>CAZXBV010000041.1:0-5149 GCA_964639155.1 uncultured Methanotrichaceae archaeon | reverse complement strand
CGACGCAATCGTTAAAGAAATCCAGGTAGAAGACGCCGAAGTTGGCATCTTTGTCGAGGACGCATGCAATGTCTCTTTCCAGAATTGCACCATCGAGAGATGTGATACCGGAATTGAACTCCTCCGATGTTCTGAAGGTCAGGTAGAATCCACTCATTTCGATAAGTGTGACAAATATGGCCTTTACATAGAAGGCTGTGACGAGATATTGGCGACGAAAAACGGTTTCGTTGATACCACCAACGCAGGCCTCCTTCTGAAAAGATCATTCGACTGCAAGGTCGAAAACAACCTATTTTCCGGGAACCGTCAGGGATTATTCCTGTGGAACTCCTCTTTCAACCTGATCAAGGAAAACTGGGCAGATGGAAACCTCTACTACGGAATGGTAATTTCAGATGAATCTTGCAACAACTCGATCGTTGACAACCTGGCAAGGAACAACGGTGGATCTGGCTCTTTTGGAGTGGGAATCAGCCTCCAAGAGAACAGTTCTCACAACTGGGTGGCAAGGAACGTCGTCGAGAAGAACATGAACGGCCTTGAACTCACTAAAGGTTGCGAGTTCAACTTGATCTGCTGCAACAATGCCACTGGGAACAGCAATGCAATCAGGTTGGACAAGAACCAGAACAATCTCGTGTGCAGAAACAATTTCCAAAGGAACATGATCAACGCCTACGACAACGCCAGTCACAACTTCTGGAACGGCACCCTTGGCAACTATTACGACGATTATCGGGGCCGTGACAAAGACGGCGATGGAATTGGCGACGATCCGTACTGGATCCCAAAGGGCAGCTCCTGTGCAGTGGATTGGAGGCCATTGACTTCTCCTGGGCCTGGCGTGTTCGACCTAGACACTGGAAAGGCAGAGCTTCTCCGTTATGCCGATTATCTGCCCAAAGAGGATCTTCCCTACAAGGTGGAAAACGACGTCATAAAGATCGGGACAAAATCCCCCACGATCTGGTGGCGTTAGCTCGGGCGTCATGTCCTGATCTTTATGGGCTTTACGTTCCGATCTTTACGGGTTCGACTATTGACTTTAGGGTGGCTATGGCCGAAAGCGCCGCAAGATAGCTTGTCTTGGGGTTCCTGGGTGAAGGGACGTTCTCCACCTTGGTCGATACCTGTCCAAAATCACCCTCTGCCCTGATCTCGTGAACGTTGACCGTCGTTTTGGGATCGGCCACTATCTTCACCCAGACCTTGGCAGGTCGGGTCGTCAAGCTGAGGGTCGCTGCCACGTTTACGTTTGCTGGAAAGGCTTTAACGGCCTCTTTGGCAGGTCCCTCGAAGACGACGAGAGGCTTGGATATCGCGTTGAGATCGATCCCTTTTTCCTCAATGTAAGGCGCACCTGCAAACCCAGCCGGGTTTTTGGTGGTGGTGAGCGTAATCTTCCTTATAGTGCCGATACCTGCGGACTTGAGCCCGTCAAGGCCCGAGATGGCGCCAGATGGAAGGTATACCTTGGAGTTGTGCTCTTTTGCCAGACGTTCCACTGTTTCGTAAAGCTCCCTGTCGAGAAGGGCCCCGACACTCATTATCATCAGGTCTTTTCCCTTTCGCAAAGTGGCTTTTGCCACAGTTGGGACCGCCTTTTGGGAGGCTGCCTCTACCACTATGTCTGACCTCTCGACCAGTTCGTCTAATTCCGTGAACTTGGGATGCGCTTTCAGGCACTCTATAAGTTCTCCTGCCGCCTTCGAGTTACGGTCACAAACGGCCACCAGCTCGGCGTCAATCACACCTTTGTCTATGGCTCTGGCAATCTCTGTCCCAATTGCGCCAGATCCAACCAGCCCTATCTTCAGAACCATCGCAGCCTATAAATCGATTGGACAACAAAACTTTTGCGGTATTATGTTCCAATCTGAGCTGGAACGGTTCGTGATGGAAGACCTCGGCGAACAGGACGATTCGAGCTTCATAATCCCCAAGATCAAGGCAGAAGCTCACGTAATCGCCAAGGAAAGATGTGTGATATCTGGCATCGAAGAGGCTGGCCAGATCCTAGACCATTTCGGGCTGGAATGGGTGCCCCTCATCTTGGAAGGCGAGGTGGCAGAGGCAGGATCCAAGGTCATGACCATTCGAGGCGAAGCCAGTTTCATCCTTCAGGCCGAGCGATTGATTCTCAACTTCATGGGCCGGATGTGCGGCATCTCCACCCTGACGCGCGAATGCGTCCTGAAAGCCGGAGATGTTAGGGTAGCTTGCACGAGGAAAACCACTCCTGGATTCAGGACCTTCGAGAAGAGGGCGGTTTTCATCGGTGGCGGCGATACTCATAGGTTCAACTTATCGGGCGCGGTGATGATCAAAGACAACCACCTGACGCTGATGGGGTTAGAAAGGGCATTTCGCGCCGCAAAGACGCGGGCCAGCTTCACCAAGAAGATCGAAGTTGAGGTCGAAAACCTGGAAGATATGGTCAAAGCAGCCAAGCTTGGTGCTGATATAATAATGTTCGACAACATGGACCCCTCTGAGATTCGAAAGGGCGTTGAGATCCTAAAAGCAAGGGGCCTTAGGGATGGAAGAATTTTGGAGGCTTCAGGCGGAATTTCTCCGAACGACGTGGCCGAATATGCGTCTTCGGGTGTTGATGTCGTGTCTTTAGGTGCACTTACCAGGATGGCAAAATGGACTGATTTGGGGCTGGAGATCGAGCAATGTCTGTGATTGGGTTCGATCAAAAACGTTATATTAACAATTCAAGATCAGACTGCAGTGAGTGGGCATGCGGTTGATCTACATTGGAATGCTAGTGGTACTGGTATCTGCCCTGCTGATCACCCCTTTGTCGGCAGGTTCGGATGACGATGAAGATGACGAGACTACGTCCCAGGAGTTCGCACTCCGGGTAGGTCACGGCGTCAAGATAGGTGACTACAGAGTTGAACTCATCAGCGTCCAATCGGTCAGAGACGGGTTGATCGAGGTTAGGTTCTGGAAGAGGATCAGTGGCGTTGAGGATTGGAGAGTGATCCAAGAATATCGCGACGCCAACTTCGATGGCGGCTCAGAACGTGGCGGGCTAACTCTCACCGTGATCGAGATATTCGACGACGAGTCTGTCAGCATGAGGGCCGAGTACAGGGAAGATTACGGATTTCCGCGAAGTTACGTCACAGAACGGGGGCTTGCTCCCAAGAACGTTCCCGAACTCACTGTGGCGAAAACGTTTGATAAAACTGACATCAGCGTGGGCGACGAGGTCAGGGTGACCGTCGCCGTAAAGAACATCGGGAACGATACCGCTGAAGATGTCACCGTATTCGAATCGCCACCAATGTCCGAGTTCAGGTACCTTTCAGGCTATCCTCCCAAGATTAAAACTAAGATCAGTCCCGGAGAATCTGACTTTGCTGTGTACACCATCGTTGCAGTGACCGAAGGTAAAATCGAAGTTCCAGCTGCGGTCGTCAACTACATCGACAACGAGCAGAACATATACTCCGAAAGCTCTGACGAGTTCAGAATAAACATAAGATCAAAGAGAAAGCCCCAGATAGATTTGTTGGTTGATTCGGTGGCCCCGATCGAACACGGGGATGCCGGTTCAATAAACGTAACCATCTTTAACAACGGTGATGCGAGCGCTTACAAAATCGTCGCCAAAGGCGAGATATCCCCGTCTGACGATGGGCTTGAGATAATTGAAGGAAGCCTTGACGAGACGTTTTTTGAAATCCTTCCCGATAAATCTGAGACTTATTCGACGAAAGTTCGGGGAACGCGGAGCGGCGACTACGTGGTCACATTCAGGGTTAATTATGAAGATGACGAAGACGTTGTAACTCAAAAGGATGCTGCAATCCAGGTTGTCGTTCTGGAACGAGAATATAAATATCTGTATTACGTCCCAATAATCCCATTATTGATAATCATTGCATGGGTGTTCAAACGGCACAAAGAATATAAATATTGAGTGTATATTAAATCGGGTGTGGGGGATATAAGACGACGAACATGGAAGATATAGTTGAGGATATTCCAAGATGTTGGATCATTCGACGATGCAGAGCTCTGGTTGAAATGCGGTCTGGTTTAACTCAAGTCTGGGTTGAGATTACATGTTGAACGTACTGATGATAGGGGTCGGACAATGTGGGAACAGGATATTGGATGCCGTCAACAAAGAATCCTTCGGCGGCTCGACTAAGTTGTCCAAGTACTATTCGCGGCAGAAGTTTCCTAGCAGAGTCGAGACGTTGGCCATCAACACCGCGGTTAACGATCTAAAAGAGCTTAAGTTCACCGCCGCCAAGGATAGGTTCCACGTTCCGAAACTTCATGGAGTTGGAGCCAACCGGAGCGTTGGAAAACAGGGTTTTTGGGACAACAGGGACATGATAATGGACGAGATCGAAAGTAGAGGTGACTTTGATATAGCTTTCGTGATCACTTCTGCCTCTGGCGGCACAGGCTCGTCTTTTGCACCCCTTTTAATCCACGAGCTAAAAGATCAGTACAAGAACATATCGGTGATCGCGGTCGTCGTCCTTCCATTCAGGGAAGAGGGGTCGTTGTATCTTCAGAACGCCGCGTTCAGCATGAGAGATATCATGGAGGTGGAGTCTGACGGCGTTATCCTCGTTGACAACCAGTACCTCAAGCGGCTGAGTGGAGACATCTCCAGCGCCTACGACAAGATCAATAACATGGTGTCTGAGAGGATTCTTTTCTTGATCGAATCTTTGGATAGCGAGATGCTCTCAGTGACGGACCTTGGCGACTTCAAGACAGTCATGCGAGGCGGTCTTGGAATGGGCACCATCGGTTTCTATCAAGCAGATAAAAAAACGTCGTCTCTTGCGTCGGCCATCCAAAGCAGCCTGAAGCCAAGCAGCCTCCTTTATCCTGCCAACATCTACGAAGAGGGGGCACGGGCTATGGTAATCATACAGGGGTCCAAAGAATCTCTGGACGTGGACGAGATTACCAAGTTCGTCGAGAAGCTCTCTTCCAGCATAGGCCACGTCTTCAAAGGAATCGTGGTGAAGAAAGGCTATCCCCGGATTTTATCAGTCTTCACGTTAGAGCAAGTTCCCGAACTCGAACTGCTTTATTCCCAGGCGGCGCAGGCGATCCAAGAAGAGAAGGGCCGCAAAACCCGTGCTAAAAAACAGCTTGACGA
>CAZXBV010000040.1:0-9523 GCA_964639155.1 uncultured Methanotrichaceae archaeon | reverse complement strand
TCAAAGTCAATTGTGAGACAGCCTCTAAGTAAAACGAAAACGTGCGAAGGGGTTTCTGACGATGAGTGCAAGTTTGGAGGAAAACGAGGAACGGGGGCAAAGAGGCAGGGAAAAAAGAAAGACGCCTTTGGAAGCAGAGGTGCCTTTTGAAGTTGTGATCGGGATCAGCGGCGCTTCCGGCGTCATTTATGGGATGAGGCTGCTCGAAGTATTGTCTGATATGGGATGGACGACCCATTTAGTAATGACCGATTCGGCTCGCAAGATAATAGAGATCGAGACCGACAAGACTGCATCAGAAGTTGAGTCTATGGCAGATTACGTCCATTCAGCCAAAGACTTCACCGCTCCAGTCGCCAGTGGGTCATATCTCTTCAGGGCCATGGTGGTAGCACCTTGCAGCATGAAAACCTTGGCAGGAATCGCAAATGGCTTTACCGATACCCTTATCACCAGAGCTGCAGACGTATGTCTCAAAGAGAGACGAAGGCTCATTCTGGTGCCCCGAGAATCGCCGCTAAGCCTCATTCACCTGAATAACATGGTCAAGGTGACCGAAGCTGGAGGTGTGATCCTCCCACCCTGTCCAGGATTCTACTCCAGACCCCAAAGTCTGGATGAGTTGGTGGACGTGGTGGTGGGAAGGGCACTAGATCAGATGGGTGTAAATCATGATCTCTACAGAAGATGGAATCCGTCTCTGAGCGGAAATGTTTATAACGACGAAACGCAAATTGGAAAGAGGTGACTGAGATGAAGTGTCAAATATGTGGTGTAGACAAGGAGACTTTGCCAGTAAAAGCCAAACAGGCCACCATTCACGGTCCAAAAGATACAGTTTTTCATGTATGCAAGGAATGTCTCGAAAGTGCTCATGAGGCATATCTGAATAAGGAATTCTTACTGAAGAAAGCAGCAGAAGGATGAATTCATCTTTTTAAATCTTGCGTTAGGTTGAGGCATTGGCGAAATAATCTTGCATCAAATTGGACGATTTTTTTGTCAACATATGACATGAAACCCGGTTAAGCGAGAAGATCATGACTGAAATTGGTCATATAAGACGAATACCTCAGACAGAACCATCTCGGATAAACTTAAATTAGGGGATGGCTTTAGACCGTGACTAGTTACTAAAACGAGGCGAGATAATTTGACACCGTTTATCGAAATCCGGGACTTGACGGTGAAGTTTGGAGATGCTGAGGCACTGAGCCATATCAATTTGGAGATCGAAGAAGGCGAGTCATTAGGCATCCTAGGGAGGAGCGGTTCTGGAAAGAGCGTTTTAATGCATGTTCTTCGAGGGGTCGAGCTTTTTGAGGATATGAGTGGGAGCGTGATCTACCACGTGGCAAGATGCAAAGAATGCGGTCACGTCGAGCCGCCAAGTAAAGTGGGATCGACGTGCAAGTGCGGCGGAACTTTGGAAGCCTTCGATGCTGATTTTGTCACGTTGGGGATGACTGACTCGAAGAGACGTGAGGTTTCTCGAAGAATTGCCATCATGCTCCAGAGAACTTTCGCTCTCTACGGAGACGAAAGGGTGATAGTGAACGTCATGCGTGCCGTGGAAGAATCCAGTGGTGGCGAGATTAGCGTCCATCGTGCGGCAGATCTTCTTGATGAGGTCAACATGTCTCACAGGATGATGCACGTGGCAAGAGAGTTGAGCGGGGGCGAAAAACAACGAGTTGTCCTTGCGCGTCAGCTTGCAAAATCGCCGATGATGCTTCTTGCAGACGAGCCTTCGGGGACGTTGGATCCAGTCACTGCAGACGTGGTCCACGAAAGTATCAAGCGGGCGGTAGATGACTTCAACATGACCATGGTCATCACCAGCCACTGGCCAGAAGTCATGGTAGAGTTGACAGACCGTGCCGTTTTGCTCGATCATGGGAAGATCGTGTCAATAGGAGATCCCTCTGAAGTCTCTGAGAGCTTCATCTCCATGGCAGGCAAGATGGCCGAGAGGAAGAGGTCTGAAGCTGGAGCCCCCATAATCCGGACCAGAGAGATCGCCAAACGGTACATCAGCATCGATCGAGGCGTTGTAAGGGCTGTCGATAACGTATCTTTGGAGATTAGAGAAGGCGAGATATTCGGGTTGGTAGGGACGAGCGGCGCTGGCAAGACCACTTTATCTAAGATCTTGAACGGGATTATCCCACCAACTGCTGGTGGCATATGGTGCAAGGTCGGCGACGAGTGGGTGGACATGACGGTTCCCGGCTCAGATCACAAAGGCAGAGCAACCAAGTACATGGGGATGCTCCATCAAGAATATGCGCTATACCCCTACAGAAGCGTGATAGACAACCTTACAGAGTCCATCGGATTGGCTCTTCCCTTCGAGCTTGCAGAAAGAAAGGCGATTCATACTCTCACAACGGTGGGCTTCGATGAAGATGAAGCAAAGAGGGTAATTGCCAAAGATCCTGACGAACTCAGTGAGGGTGAACGCCACAGGGTTGCCATGGCCCAGGTTTTGATCAAAGAGCCCAGGATCGTGGTCTTGGACGAGCCTACAGGAACAATGGACCTCATCACCAAAAGAGATGTTTCCAAGTCAATTCTAAACGCAAGGGACGAACTGGGCGAGACCTTCATCATAGTGAGTCACGACATGGATTTCGTAAACGACGTCTGCGACAGGGCGGCACTTATGCGAAACGGCAAGCTCGTGCACGTGGGAACGCCCGAAGAGGTTCTATCTCTGATCACCAAAGAAGAAGAGAAGGAGATGTTTTTGGGGAGTTAACTTGAAGGTTTTTGTGGATGGAGTGGACATCGACCTCGAAGACGGCGCAACCTTGAAAGACGCTCTCGACGCCGCAGGCATAGATCCACTTGAGGGGGCCATAATTGGGGTGGTCAAAGGCCGGGAGGAGAAGGCAAAAAAGACCAGCTTCTACTGGCTGAACACCACCAATGGCAAGATCAGGGTGGATTTACTGGACACTGAGATCCAGGAGAGTTGGCATCAGTTCGTAGACAAGGTCGTCAACCTCGAGGCCAGATGGAGTGATGGCGGTGCGGTGGCTTTCGGGCCGTTTCCCACTTCCATAAAACCAACCAGAAAAGAGCACGAATACGATCGATGGGAAGTAGTCCTTGGTACGAGCGGCTTTGAAGCGGATAAAGGGCAACTCATCTTGATCAAAAAAAGACATACTGCCGCCTATGGGGTCCCTGGGGTCAACAGAGGCGTATTTGCAACCGTTGTGGGCGGCAAAGACGTCATCGGTCGGCTGGAAATGGGGGACACGATACTAGGAACCGAACCCATCGTGGAGTGGCAAGATCTCACCGACAATATGGGCACACAGGATCTGTCCCTTCCCTTAAGCGATGGTGTGGAAATCTATACCAAGATTGTGGTAGAGCTGATTGAGGATGCGCCTTTTGGGGCGGAGTTCTTCCTTGCTGCCACGCGGGATGGTACCTTCAGCATCGATACCGTATCCAGCACCTATCTGTCCACTGACCTCTTGAAAACCGAGCGAATCGAGTTCGAAAAACGCGAGCCTCGAGTCGAGGGTGCCGTCACCATAAGGACAACTGGTAAGGGCTTGGGCAAAATCTTCATCTACAAAGCAGACCGCACGTCTACGCCTGGCCATTCCGTGGTCGGTAAGGTAACATCAGGGATGGATCTGGTCAAACTTGCAGAGCCCGGCCAGGAAATTCAGGTCCAGGTCAAACCCGAGAGGATCATGCTGATGGGCCTTTCCCTAGACGAAGCGATGAAGATCTGTGTCGAGAGGGGCATAAAGGTAGAAGTAGACGGCTACGAAGGCGAGGCTGCGGTCGTTGTGGGGCAAGATCCTGCCACCACAATGCAGATCTTACAAAAAGGAACTGTTAAGCTGAAATCGGTTCCTGAGAAAGGTCTCATAGCCATAGAACTCTACGATGACTTGGCACCCAAGTCACTCGACTACTTCAGGCACGTGGTAGGACTAAAAGAAAAGCCAGTAGGTCCTCTCCCCGTCTTTTTCGTCTACGAGAATACAGTTCTCTTCAAGCCAGTGATCGATGCCACCAGCTACAAGGAGATTCTGCCAGAGAACAAGCCCACCGAGATTGTAAAAGCTGGCGAAATAGGTGTGACGAACCAAGCTGCCAGGAACGCAGGTCTTGTGGGCGTCAAGCTGGTGGACGATGACAGGTATGGGCCCTCTGGAGAAAAATTCCTGGCAACCAACATCGTAGGTCGCATTCTCGACCTGGACAAGCTCAAAGAGATCGAGGAGGGCGAGACCGTCTACGTTCTGGAGGTGCGATAAAATGAGGGTTACCAAGTACGTGGTGACGTCTCAGGATTCCGACGTTCTCCCTTCTGACATAGCCATGAAGATCTACGAATCAGGCCATGAAATCAACGTTAAAGAGACCTGTTTTGGCGTCATCATCGACGGAGAGGAAGACGACATCAAAGAGACGGTGAATGAAATCAGGGCGATCGATCCAAATAACATCTTCATCAAGGACAGAGGATTTCCTCCAGGGGATCCTCGACGGTGCAGGGGTCATCGAGGCGGTGGTGCAAGGCCTGGGTTTTACATGATGGAGTACGAATCCAAGATTTTGCCCTTAATATCACAAGGTCTCGCCTCTGATGAACTGGATGAAGAGATCTCGATTCCTGAAGAGAAGACGCGGCCGAGCGTAGAGCGGATTGAAGAACTTATAAAAGAAGAGTTTTCCTGAGGTTGGTTCATGGTTAAAGTTATGGTATATCCTCCAACCAGCATGATCCTGGCAGATCTCGTAGAGAGGATGGGGCACGAGGCGCTTGTGGTCTCCAAGGAGGTCCGGAAGAAGGTTAACACAGTAGGTCTCGACTCGCCTCCCCTGAACATGACCCCTGAAGATCCAAAGAAAGGATTGAAGTACGCTGCAGTCGACGTCCCTTCGGGCGTCAGAGGCAGAATGGCACTTCTTGGGCCGATGATAGAAGAGGCAAACGCAGCCATCATCATTAAGGGTAACAGTTGCACCTTGGGATGCACTGGCTGTGCGAGAACCAATGAGCTGACCCGTTTTTTGCTCCGGACCAAACGCATACCCATTTTGGAGCTTGATTATCCAGAGGACGATGCTGAAGCCAAAAGGTTCGTTCACAAAATACGTCAGTTTCTGGAGGGGTTGAAGTGATCCGGATAGCACAGCTTTCCTGCGGGTCGGAGTACAGTGGGGTTCAGACCGAACTTCAGAAGGCCGTAGATTCGGTGGGTGCTGAACTGATATTTCCCGAAGTCTCGCTGGAAGACGTCCAAGATGTCGAAAAGAGGTTCGGCATCGAGGTTGCCAGTGGTGATCTCAATCTGGCGATGGCAAGAGCTACAAGGATCGTGGAAAACCCGGATCTTGCAGATGCGGTCTTCGTTGCCACCTGTTTTAGATGTGCCGAAGGCGCTATCGTGAGAAGTGAGATCAGAAAGTACATTCACGAGAATTCTTCGATACCGGTTCTTAGCTATTCTTTCACAGAGAGGACGACGGCCGAGACGCTTTTGACGAGGATGGAAGCTCTGGTCACCACTGCCAAGTACAAAGGGTTATTGTCAAGAGAGCGGCAGACCGGTCTTACCGCCGGGATAGATTCTGGGTCTACGACCACGAAGTCCGTGGTAATGAGAGACAACGAGATCATCGGGACCGGATGGGGCCCCACCACCGAAGTTTTGAAAAGCGCCGAAGATGCTTACAACGCGGCTCTGAAAGAGGCTGGCGTCAAAAAAGAGGAGATCGAGGGACTTGGAACCACCGGATACGGTCGGCATCTTGTCGGAAAACATTTTGGGGCCAAATTAATCTTAGAAGAGATTACCGTCAACTCTAAGGGCGCAGTCTTCTTGGCGGACGCTCAAAAAGGCCCGGCTACGGTGATCGACATTGGCGGGATGGACAACAAAGCCATATCGGTCCAGGATGGCATTCCTGGAACGTTCACCATGGGAGGAATATGTGCAGGTGCTTCAGGCAGGTTCCTCGAACTTTCTGCAAGACGGCTTGGCGTCGACATAACTGAGCTTGGCCAGTTGGCCATGAAAGGCGATCAAACCAAGGTTCCCATGAACAGCTATTGTATCGTCTTTGGAACTCAGAGTTTGGTAAACAGCCTATCGGCAGGAAGCAAGCCTGAAGACGTTGCCATGGCAGCTTGTTATAGCGTCGCAGAGCAGGTCTTCGAACAGCAGCTCCAAGAGGTCGAAGTGAAAGAGCCCGTGATCATGGTGGGCGGAACTTCTCTTATCGAAGGGCTTCCAAAAGCCATGGAACAGCTTCTTGGCATCAAGGTCATAGTGCCTCACCACTCTCAGTATATAGGATGTGTAGGTGCGAGCCTTCTGGTCTCAGGTCTGTTGGAGGATTGAGAGATGGAGATGCAGCCCCTCGAGGTCTTCAAGATCGAGATGCCTGGCGAGGATTACGGGGCAGAAAAGTACAAAGAGATCATCACCGACATTCTTCAGGACTTAGGCTTGATCCGATCGATAGGGGAACTTTACGTCTACGTGGACATCACAAAACCCTATTTTACGGTATTTGGTCGGTTTAGGGGGAAGATGCCACCGCTGAGAGTGAGAGACGTGGGCGATCTGATCCAGGTTGAGGGTGGGTACCAGATAAACCTCGAGGACGAAGAGCACATGGCCAATCTAATAGGAATTCTTTGGGATACTTATGGCCGAGACAAGGTGATGCAACCAGAACGGAACGTGCTAATCGTGGAATCTGACGTATCTCCCGAAGAGCTGGTGGTCGCAGACCTCGAAAAGGAGTTCAGGCGCGATCTGGTCGATGCACTCATCAGGATTGCTCCTGAGGGGTTCAGGAACAGGAGAAACGAGATGGCAAAAGACAGTTTCTTCTTCCTGGCCGCCGAGGAGACGATCGATCAGGATATGGTAACAGAGGTTAAAGAGATATTCAGGGGTATGCAGAATGCTTGAGCCTGTGATGTTCACTGGTGGGGTTTACAAGCACGACCTCGTGATCGAGCTGGTGGAAGACCTGGGCGGGTACGTGCTCCAGACAAACGTAACCCAGAGCGAGATCATACTGTTGATGCTAATACCCAAAGAGGACATGCCAGCGATGGAAGCGCTGAGCAAGACACTTCGAGGCAAACTCGAGCGGGCACCTCTTGCCGGAACCGAGATCGCTGTTGTGACGCCTACCTTGGCAATTCATCATCTGCCTCATCCTGCCTGCGACGTTGCCGAATACTTGCGAAGGCACGGGGCCAAAAGCAACATGATCGGGATGTCTCGGGGCGTCGGAAGAGAGATCGCCCAGATGGACGAGTACGAGACTGCACTGATCAACGAGCACGATGCTGTGGTTTTCACTTTCGGAAACTTCGTCGATTGCATCAGAAAGAAAGAAGGGATCTACAGAAACTTAACCATCCCAGTTATCGTCACTGGTGGACCCGATATGAAGCCTGAAGATCTGCCTCATGCCTTCGAGTACGTTCCAAGGGTTGGCAGAATTGCTCACAGGTCCAGGAAGGCCACCGAGATTGGAAGCTTGGACAACATCGTGGCTGCAGCAGGAAGGGCTCTTGACAGCGCAAGAGTGGCGATATCAAAAGATCCACTTTCGACGACGCCGCCCAGAGTGATGGAGGTCGTAAGGGAACAGGTTCCCGACATCATGTACTCCTATTCGCCTCTGCCCATAGCCTTGAACCTGAACGGATTGCGGATCAAGCTGCCGTACGATGAGTATCACGAGGCTGTCGAGAACATCAGGTTCGACGAAGGTGTAACTTTAGGAGAGATCGCGAGGGTTATGCCCTCCAAGATGAAGAACTATATACTGGTTAGAATCTTGCCTATTTCTGAGACGGGCTTCGTCGTCTAGGTGGATAAAATGGCTTTTGAAGATGAACTGGAGATCATCTTAGATAAGGGCGTTGAGCAGACTGCCGAGGACATGTTGAATGCGATTGAAGCAATTTACGGAGAGGTGCCCTACATATTCCGTTTCATGAAGGATCAACCCGAGCTTTTGGTGACCAAGATCCTTCATAACAACGCTATCAACCGCAATTCTCAGGCGTTAGATCGAAAGACCCTTGAGCTAATATCGATAGCTGTGGCTGCGGCCATCAGATGTAGTCACTGTCTGAAGCTTCATATCAGGATCGCCAAGAGAATGGGCATCACCGACGATGAGATCGGTGCGGCTTTGCTCACAGCAGGAAATCTGGCCAATGCCACGGTCCTGGCGATGGCAATCAGAGAGTTGTGCGAGGATCAAGAAGGCGTCTGCAAGGTCTGTGAGATTAGCAGCAACGGTGATCCCGTGGATCTCTGAGACAATTTGCCAAACTTATTTCCGCTCTGCTTCAGAAAACAAAGATGGCCCCGACTCTTCAAAGAAGAGCTTGGGCCGTGGTTATTATGTGATCTTTTTTGTCAACGACGATTACGGTCTCACCATCTTCTATGCCCAGATCGGCGCCGATCACCTGTCTGCTGAAGATTTGACCACCTCTGGCCACGAAAGGCACGGCTTCATCCGATACCACCAACTTCTTCTGACGCGTTCTCTTTTCCGACATTGTGAATAACTCCTCCGACAGAACTAACGCATCTGATTTGATATTAACTTTTCGGTTAATAGTAACACCATATCCTAAATATTGATTGATTCTTCTGCGTGCATTATAGTAGAGAACTCTCAGTAGCCAACACGTTATTGGCGCGATCATAAACATCCATCCAAAGTTGGTAAAATGAGGGCTTAAGCAGGTCATATCACATCAATGTAATCTGGATTAGATTTTATTCAACCATAGATATTGTTTCATAGGCGGTTTAGCACAGTGATGTTAGCGACTAAGCTCATGTATCCACAAGTTTTCCTCGAATTCTCGCCGATTTTGCCCTTCAAACTCGATGCGATTCAAAATGTTTATCTGTTTTGAACAAGGTCAATCCCAGTCGATGACCAAGAAATCGGTGAAGGAGAAGAACAAAACGAAGGGCACGAAAAAAAAGGAGCGGGACGTCACAACGAAAGACGCTCGCTCCAAGACGAAGGAACAAAGCCCCAGCAAGAAAAAGCGCGTTGCCGCGAAGATTGGGCCCATGAAGCGTTTCCCCGACCTCTACGCCTACCCAATTCTGGCGTTGATGTTCCTGTTCTCGCTTTATCTAAGGGCCTACAAACCAATGTCGCGCATCTTAGTAGGGGATAGTGTTCTCTTCGATGGTAATGACCCATGGTATCACATGATGCTGGCCAAAAGTACGGCCCTCAACTTCCAGCGGCCCTGGTTCGATCCCTTAACGGTATTTCCACATGGGACTAGCATACATTTTGGCCCCTTCAACAGTTGGGGGATTGTGATCCTCTCTTATATCGCTGATTTGGGCACGCCCAGCATGCACACGGTTGAAGTTGTAGGTGCCTTCTTCCCTGCGATCCTAGGTGCTCTTTTAGTCTTCCCAATCTACTTTATCGGGCGAGAGATCGGTGGGCGCGCCGGAGGGCTTGTGGC
>CAZXBV010000039.1:0-9552 GCA_964639155.1 uncultured Methanotrichaceae archaeon | reverse complement strand
AATAAATTATCTAGTGTCTGCCATCGAGCATCGCAGTTGCCACTCGATTGAACTGCCAAATCGAACCTCAACATTTCGAAACCTATTTATGCATCTAAAATCATTTAGATCTGAAACGTTTTAGTTTCTGAGAGTGGGAGTGATTACTTTGAATCATAAATTTCTGATCGTGCTAACCCTAGCTTTGACAATCTCGACGGCCACTTTGGCCTTCGGCCAGGGCGAACTGTTGGCCATTGCAGATCGGCCGCTGGAATTAGTGGCAGAACCGCTTATCCCGGCCAGGATCACCGAGTTCGTGGTGGCAGCTCCAGAGTACCAGGAGCTTCCAATCTATGAGATAGGTGGCCAGAAAGCATCTCAAGAAGTGACATATAGGCTTGCAGGCGAGGTCTTCGGTTTTGATGGAAAAATGGAAGAAACTCGCGAAAGCTATGTGATAGAAGCCGATGGAAAGAGCCTGGAGGTATACAAAGATAGTGGCGGAATATGGTTTGCCGACGAAAAACAGCTTTGGAACCCCGAGTCTAAAGCGTCTCTTCCTGACGATAAAGCCGCTCGCGAAGTCGTCGATAACCTGTTAGCCAGCCATAAATGGCTCTTGCCCAGTAAAGGCGTTCTTTCAACCGAATATCTTGGCACTACCGGGACCCAGATGGCGACCTTCAACGCCGATAATGGCAGAAGAGTCGACAGACAGTTGGACGTTCAGGTAAGCTATGGCCTCAGGGCCCAAGGCGAAGGTTTCGCCCTTCCCGTAACCGGCGGCGGCGCTAAGATCAACGTCGTCCTTGGAGATGGCGGCCAGGTCATAGGATATGCAGGACCAAGTCCCGGCCTCATGACAGATATGGTAGGGATGTTCCCCATGATCACAAAGGACGAGGCCGACCAGACCTTTAAAGAGATGACAGAGGGGTTGAAGCTGGCTGAATACGAGTCGAACTTGGCCTACTACCTTGGACCAAACACCGGCGAACAATCCTATTTGGCTCCGGTCTACGTCTACAGCGGCATGATAGTCTTGGGCGACCAAAAGGCGCCTTTGAGAAACGTATTCATACCGGCAGTGGCCGAAATGGAGTTCTATCCAGAGATCCCGCCGTTCAAAAAGCCACCTATTCAGAAGAGAGGCGCTGATGAAAAGGTAGAGAAGGACCGAGCCGATGTGGATGAAGGACCTGTAGGAGAGCTTCTGATTGGCGAGCTGGCGTCGCCCATATTGACGATAAAGGCGAGCTGGAAAGAAGCTGGCGCTTACTATTACACCTTGGGTTATCAAAACGCCAAAGGGTTCAACGACGCACTTTCGGCTGCGGGATGGACGATAGACTTCCTTTGGGGCGACGGTCTCGCTTGGGAGCGCGACTGGAACGAGAACGACGACACCTGGGTTGACGATGAGGACATAGTCTTCTACACGGGCCATGCAAACGTGAACGAATGGCTCCTCCACACTCCTGACGATGGGTCACTCCACTACACCGAGTGCGGTGGCAATGATCGGTGGGGTAACCAGGATCTCGAATGGGTAATCATCGCTGCCTGTGGACCTCTTGAAGACGAGCTTATCAATCCACATGGTGGTGGAGACGTCTTCAGGTGGAAGCCTGCATTCTCTGGACTTCACCAGCTTTTGGGATATGCCTCTGTGACCTTCGACAACAACGATGAAGGCAAGAGAGTCGTTCAGTACATGAGAGATGGTGACACCGTTATAGACAGCTGGTTCAGGGCCGCAAAGGAGATTCAGCCCTCTTCCAACGGGTGGGCGCCGCCTTACGGTCCCGAAGTTTGGGTTGGCGCGATGTATGCCTACAAGTCCGGCACTACAAGCCCCTATAACGATCACCTTTGGGGTTATGGATCTGTGGCACCTGATCCCATAAACCCGAACGTCTACGTTGCCATGTGGAGCCGGTGCTGAGTCGATTCTTCAGCACTGGTTTCTCACTTCTATTTTTTATGTATTTTGCCCATCTATTTATTTTTATTAGATCCCATTGATCGTTTCGTCTCATGCATCTCCACCAACTATTAGAACCGACCGAGACAAACTCTAGTGTCATGCAGTATTCGGAAGGCAGCTTGGGCCGAGTCTTTGTGATCAGGACGGAAGACGGCGAGGACCTGATCCAATCGATCCAGGATTTCGTGACCGAAAAGAAGGTCCGATCTGGCGTTGCCATCTTTATTGGGGCCTTAAGAGAAGGTCGGCTGATCACCGGCCCAAAAGAGCCGACAATTCCGCCAGGGACTCATTTCGTCGAGGAAATAGATGGGGCCTGGGAAGTTTTGGGTGTTGCCACGGTCTATCCAAATGGGTACAGCGATGAAGGCAAAGAGATGGTTGGTGATGAGGTGGCTGGCGACGAGGTTGGCTCAGCGATTAGCGCCGAGGGCAGAAATGAGGCCGATGGTAAGGTGGCCAGTGATAAGATTGGCCCAGTGACTCGTGATGAGGTCATCGAAAAAGGCCCCAAGATACACATCCACACAACTGCAGGCAGGGATGAAAGAGTGGTCACAGGCTGCCTGCGAGAGACGGCCACCACCTATCTGATCGTCGAGGTTATACTTATCGAGCTTTTGGGCTTGGATGCAAGACGAGAGCTGGACGACATTTCAGGACTCTGTCTCCTTTCCTTGGGAAAGAGGTTCCCATGACGCCCTCATTTCTTCCAGTATCCCGCAAAGAGGCAAAAAGCTCAGGGGTAGAGAAGTTTGACGTCATATTGATCTCGGGAGACGCCTACGTAGACCATCCCTCTTTTGGGGCTGCAATCATCGGTCGCGTCCTTCAAGATGCAGGATATTCGGTCGGGATTATACCTCAACCTGACTGGCGACGTGACGAAGACTTCCGAAAGTTAGGCGAGCCCAGGCTATTTTTTGGCATCACTTCAGGAAACGTCGACTCGATGGTGAACAGTTACACGCCAAACAAGAAGCGGCGGAGCAGCGATGTTTACTCGCCAGGTGGCAGCCTCAGAAGACCCGATCGAGCTGCCATAGTCTACGCCGACAAGGTCCATTCCCTCTTCCCAAAGACGCCACTGATCCTGGGCGGGATCGAAGCGAGCCTTCGAAGGTTCGCCCATTACGATTACTGGTCAGACTCGGTCCGCCAATCGATCTTGGCAGACGCCCCCGCTGACGTGATCATCTTTGGGATGGGCGAAAAGGCCCTTCTCCAGATTGCCGGCCGCCTCTCAAAGGGCGAAGCGATCCAGGATATCAACGACGTAGCAGGGACCCAAGTCAAGATGGCGGTTAAAGAGTGGCGGAACGCGGATAAAGAGGGGTACGTTACCCTTCCATCCTTTGAAGAAGTGTCAAAGGAGAAACGAAAATACGCCGAGGCATTCAGGCTACATTATCAGGAACAAGACCCATATCGTGGGCGGCCAGTCGCCCAAGCTCATCCCAAGACCGTTACGATCCAGAACCGGCCAGCTTTGCCACTCTCCACTGAGGAGCTGGACCACGTTTACGAGCTTCCCTACACCAGAATGAGTCATCCCTCTTACAAAGATAGGATCCCTGCCCTGGAGCCAGTCAAGTTCTCGATCACGACCCACAGAGGATGTTTTGGGTCGTGCGCCTTTTGTGCGCTCACCCATCATCAGGGCAGAATTCTCCAGAGCCGAAGCGAGGAGTCTATCCTTCGTGAGGCTGAAAAGCTCGCCAAAATGCCCGACTTCAAGGGCGTGATCCAGGACGTGGGCGGTCCCACCGCCAACATGTACGGGATGAGCTGCACCCTTTGGAAATCGAAGGGCGCGTGTCCCGATCGGTTCTGCTCGTCAGAGTGTCCCACAATGAAGTCAGATCACAGGCGGCAGCTTGAGCTTCTGAGAAAGTTGAGGGCAATTCCGGGAGTAAAGAGGGTCTTTGTCGCTTCTGGGATAAGGCACGACCTCATTTCTGAGGACGCAAAAAGCGGCTCGGAATACCTGATGGATCTATGTCGATACCATGTCTCAGGTCACCTCAAGATCGCACCAGAGCACGTATCAAGGCGGGTTACAGACATCATGCACAAGCCTTCTTGTGACGTTCTGGAACGCTTTCGGTCTCGTTTCGATACTCTTAGCGAAAAGATTGGACGAGAGCAGTACCTTTTGCCTTACTTCATGTCGGGCCATCCCGGCTGCACCATCGAGGACATGATCGAGCTTGCCGAGTATATAAGGGACCATACTCTTTACACCGAACAGGTTCAGGATTTCACGCCAACTCCCATGACCGTTTCGACCTGCATGTATCACACCGGCCTTGATCCTTTCACAATGGAAGATGTCTACGTTCCAAAAGACCGAGAAAAGAAGATTCAAAGGGCACTTCTTCATTATCGAGATCCCAGAAACTGGGGCCTTATACGTGAGGGTTTGAGGATGGCAAGGCGAGAAGACCTGATCGGCAATTCATCCAAGTGTCTCGTTCCAGCTGCCAAAAAGAAGTCACATGGGAAAAAGGGGCCTCGAAGGAAGATATAGTCAAGAACAAATCAGGTGAAATTAATTTATTCTCGCCTGAAAGGGCGTTCAATCGTGGTGCTCGACCAGGTCCTCTTCGAGGGTGGTGCCGGAAGGGCCGTTCAGCACCATTCTTCCTGGCCCCGAATCGAGGGCTGCATATTTTCTGGGCCCCTTCTCCCGGCATCAGCCGGGCGCAATCGTTCACCTCACCAGAAACGAACCTGACGCAAAAACAGATGCTCACAGATATCTGGCAAACTCGCCCTCGTCGACCTTTGCCAACTTCGATATCGGAGCAGCGCACTCTGGGCGAACTCTCTTGTTTATAACAGATAGTTATATATGCCATACGGTCAAAACGGGTTGGGATCATCTCCAGAGGTGTCAGATATGAAATGGCCTTTAGTTTTGTCGTTGCTATTAGTCTTGGGATTGACCTGTGCGAGCAGCATCTGTGACAACGCGGATTGCGAAGACCCGATCGAAGTCAACGTGGGCGAGGAGTTCACAATATCCCTCGAATCCAATCCCTCGACCGGCTTTGCGTGGTGGACCTACTTCGAACCCGCCAACTTGACCTTGACTGCAAATGCCTTCATTCCCGGTGAAGTTGAAATGCTAGGCGCTCCTGGTGTTCAGAACTTCACCTTCGTCGCCGAGGAGGCCGGGGAGACATACGTCTTCATGCTCTACCTCCGACCCTGGGTGAACGGTAGCATCGTGGACGAGAAAATCTATCCGATAGAGATTGCGGCCGAATCGACGCAATGAAAGGCGTCGGAGCCGTTTGATTTTTTTTGTGATTTTGTAGTAGAGACATTTGAAATATTCAAGAGTCTGTCAGCATACGTTATTCTTCCCTGCCCTGAACAGAGGTTTTGCGCGTTCCCTGGCCCCTTCTCCCGGCGCTGCCTGAGCGCGATCCTAGCCCACATCCCAGAAGACTGGCAGAAACGGCTTGCTCTTTTCGGTGATTTGATTGAACGCCCATCTGAACGTTACGCGCTAGATTCAAGCGAGTATCCAACAGCACTTAATCAAAAACGTTCGCCTTTAACTCAAGCCACATCCCGCTTTCTGGATGGAGATAAGAGTATTGAAGGCTGGTGTTGTACATTATCCCTTCACCATAAACGTCCTCAAAAACGATCTCTCCAATCCCTGCACCACACCCTCCCAAAGTCTCCACAGCCACGTACCCATCGCTTCCAGGATACTTCACCACAACCCAGACCCGATCCCCAAGAGTGTGCCCCTCATATCCGGTCATAAGGCTTGCATCGTACCCGTCCCCCTCCAACAACGCCCAACATACTTGAGACGCTCTGGCATAGTCTGGTTGCGATTCCTCGCGAGCGTAACTGTAAAGCTCCAAAAGATCCCTCAACCCCATCGACCAGGCGAGATCCACTTTTCGCTGGAACGGCAGTTTTACGTGGCAGGACGGATCGCAATCCTTTTCGAGCGCGGTATCCAGACTTGAATACTGGATGCGACCAACTGTTCCCTCAATCTCCTCGCCTCCAGAGATTCTCCTCGCACCTTTGCCTCCTGCCTTGCCATCAATCCCACACACTTCATAATCGTCGCCTCCGTTGCGGATCAGGCCCGAATACCAGCCGCACCCGTTATCGGGCAAGACAAGAACTGCCACACCCCTCTCGATATCTAAAGGTAAGGAGATGGCTTGCCACTTCCCATCGAAATCCTGGACGACAACCCAGACGACACCGTGAGTCTCCATCAAAGCCGAACGATAGCCACTCGTTTCGAGAAGCTCTTGAACCGCGCACGCTCTTGAATCGTCCACAAAACTATCGACCAAAACTATGTCTTCTTCAGAGCTGAGGTGATCAACCCCATCAGAAGACCGATACACGTCAAAGTCCAAGGTCACTTTCACTCCAGGCGTGGTAGAATTGGCAGATCCCACATGATGATAAGAGTTTAGAAGATCCTGAAGAACGATCGCCCAGGCATCGGAAACGGTGGATCTAGGATCAAGCTCGACGTAGTTATCTCGCCCAATATCTTGGAAGCTTTCGATCATCTGCTCGAAAATGTCTAGATCTTGGTCTCGACTCGAAGGACATGGCGTGACCGATGCGTAAAAGAACCTGCCAGATCGAGGTGAAGTCCAAGCAACAAGCCTAGTTTCTGCCCCATATAGTCCATATTTGTAGTAGAGATCGAGAGTGGCAGCGCTCTGACCGTTCACGACTGCAGTTCCCTTTTTCGCGGTGAAGACGGGAAGGCGCAACGATTCGCTCCTGTAAGCCCTTGCAACTTGATCCAGACAGCTTTCTGGATCCAGGCCCGGATCTTTCAGCCAGTTTAGGGTGATGCGGGTACAAGTCCCATCAATGGAGATTTTGCCCCATGACAGATCGCCTCGTGAGATAAGCTTCCAGCCTTCAGGATACACAAAAGTGATATTCATATCCTGGTATCGATCGAACCTTTCAACGTAGTGGCCGTCTTCATCGCCTAAAGATCGATCGCCCTCTTGAAAGGAAAGGCCACTTTCTTGAGCGAACTCACGTTCAAGGAACTTGCCCTTTTCGGACAGATCCAGGACGATTCTGCCATCTACATCTGGATCGACGCCTTTTGCCGCATAAGCTGACGACGTGAGAAGTGAGACTATGAACAAGAGAAGGACATATCTGATCACAGGAATCTCCCTACCGAACTTCTGAGGATTGGATATACTCCTTTCGATCAGAGCGAAAGCAAGAGGATAACCGGATGAAATCGTCGGTAAATGGCTGTAGGTCACAACATATCGAAATCATCAATTTTGGACGATGAAACAAGCCCATGTTAACACCTAAAACGGCTTGCTCGAACAAGCGAGAACCAAGTAGCTCCATCTAATTATAGTCAAGAACCGATTAGATGAGACTAATCGGTTCTCGCCAGAATAGTTCTCGACGATATTTGATTTTTATCGAATACCCCACAGCTTGCTGTGGGGGTGAAAAGCAAATAACTTGATCAAGAATTGACGTGAGCAGTTTCCATATTGAGATATGAGTCTTCTGCTTATTAATTAAGGCAATAAGCGGCGGCACACCCCGCCGTTTGCATCGAGGTGCGCCGCAGCAGTTTGACTTTCTCGGACGGTCGTATTCTGTAGGGTTCGAACGATTTTAGTATGTTCTCCGGTCAACGACCTTGTTCAACATGTTAGGTTTTTCATCCCAAAACCTAACATTTTTCGGGATACCCATTTATCCGCCTAACAGCATCATCCAGTCATTGTTCGGGTAGCCAAAATCTGGACGAGATGCAACGGGGAAGACAAAACTGCGCGTTATCGAGATGAGTGCGCATGATGTTAACTAACCTAAGACCAGGGGATCACGGAAGAATCATGGCCATAGAGGCAGGGCAAGGGGCCAGAAATTGGCTCGCGTTGAGAGGAATTTCTGAAGGGTGTGCTCTAAGAGTGATATCCTGCAGGGGGCCGATTGTAATCGAAGTCAATAGAAATACGATCGCTCTCAGCAGAGGGATCGCACAGAAAGTTCGGGTGGTTTGAGGTGATCATACGGAAAAGAAGCTGTCAGAGATGGAATACGATGAAACGGGGTCTGTGAAGAAGATCGAAAGCGGCCTTCGTGGCAGGCTGGCAGGCATGGGCATCAGGGACGGAAAAGTGATCAGAATGATCGCCAAGCAGCCCATAAAAGGGCCTGTGGTGGTAGAAGTAGACGGATCCAGCACATCCCTGGGTCTGGGGATGGCAAAGGAAATCATAGTGGAGACAGACTGATGAGGGTACTGCTAATGGGCCATCCCAATGTTGGAAAGAGCGTGGTATTCAATCGCCTAACTGGTGTAGACGTCATCACCTCCAACTACCCTGGAACCACCGTTGAATATTCCGAAGGATCGATGCGGGTGGAAGGCGAAGAGGTCGCCGTTATGGACGTGCCAGGAACATTCTCTCTAGAGCCGAAGGACAAGGCAGAAGAAGTGGCAGTGGAGATGTTCGATCGGGAAAAAGATGCAGTTGTGATATCAGTCGTCGATTCATCCAAGATAGAGAGGGGGCTCTACCTGACTTTGGAGATTATAGAAAGGGGTTATCCGGTGGTGCTAGCGCTCAACATGTGGGACATGGCAAAACATAAAGGGATCGATATCAACGTGAACAGACTGAGCGAGATCCTCGGAATACCCGTAGTGCCAACCACGGCAACCAGCGGCGAAGGGTTGGTCGATTTGGTATCTTCGCTGAAGAAAGCACAACCAGTTGGGACAAAAAAGATTATCGAACGAGTGAGGATCATGAAATGAGGCTGACCGCTGACGAACGCTGGAACCTGATCGACGAGATCTCAAAAGAGACCGTATCCTTAGGAGAATACAACGAGACGTTGAGAGACGTACTTGGAGAAGTTACGGTAAAGCCGTTAACAGGTATACCGGTGGTTATCGCAGTTCTCTATGCTTTTTGGAGCGTATTTGGATCCTTTGCAGGTTTCTTCACCGACGGTTTCTTCGTCAAGATCTTCGACAAACACTGGCTGCCTTGGTGGCAATCCCACTTTCCAGATACCTGGAGTTGGTTGTATTACATCGTCGTGGGAGACCCCATGGCGGACAATTGCTTCGAGGCCTTCGGCATGTTAACCTCAGGGCTCTTCGTCGCCATCGGCGTTGTTCTGCCTGCAGTGTTCATATTCTACCTGATGCTCACCTTGTTAGAAGACGTAGGGTACTTGCCACGGCTTGCAGTCCTCATGGACACGGTTCTGCACAAGATAGGGCTGCATGGATATGCAATCGTGCCCACAATCCTCTCCTTAGGGTGTAACGTCCCTGGCGTTGCGGCCACCAGGATCCTAGAGACGAGGAAGGAACGGTTTGTGATGATGACCCTCCTCGCTATATTCGTGCCCTGTGGTGCTCAGCTGGGGATCATGAACGATGTGATCCCAGACACCATGGGCTTGGTGCTCTTGTACTTGATAGCTGGGTACCTAACCACTGGTTTCATCTTGAACAAGATCATTCCAGGCAAATCTCCTGAGATCCTGATGGACGTTCCGCCCTTCCAAAA
>CAZXBV010000038.1:0-9581 GCA_964639155.1 uncultured Methanotrichaceae archaeon | reverse complement strand
CCTGAGACCTACACGATCTTGACCACTAGAGCCCCGCGAGGAACCCCAACTCTCATGGCGACGGGCTCGCACTTTGCTCTCATGACGTAGATCAGACGGCCACGGAGCCGATCGTCAAACTCGGTAATGGTCTCGAAGTTGCCCATACCCTTGGCGATGACAAGCCAGCTTTCGTCCCAGAGAAGCTCCAGAAGCTCGGGGCGCACATTCTCAAGAGAAAGTCCCACCACAGGGCCTGTGGGTTCTATCTCCCTTTCAGTCATAGTCTCCAGTTCCTCGGCAGTGACGTCGTTTAGTATGGGTTTGGTCTTTGGTCCGATGATCACCCTTTTTCCCATGTTCTCGAGCTTTTCGATGACGAAAAGGTCGAAGACCACCTCGCCCGCATTGTCAGTTAGGTAGAGTACATTGTCGAACCGGTCCAGATACCGACCAGCTTCGTTTAGGTCGCCATCCAGAGTCTCGTTGAGAGTTTCTAGGAAGACCTGATCGAAGGAATCCGTATCGAAATTGTGGCCTTTCACGCCCCATTCCATTGAGTTTGCGGCCGCAGCGATCCTGACCAACGCCTCCAGCTTATCCACAGAATCGTCATAAAACTTGGTAGACAAAGGCAAAAGAGATTCAGCCAAACGATTGCTCGTCACCTTCATCTCCATGTAAGGATCAGGGTTACCACTTCGCCTCTTTATGATCCTCTCCCTTTCGGTCCCCACTACCGAAGGGACTTCTCCTTTGTGGGCAACCATGAAGTCAAGCAGCTCTTCCATTGCGGCCCTCTTCTCCTCATCTTCTGAAAAGAGCATGTCGCACTCGAACTTAGCCCGATCCATGATGCAGCTGTAACAGTTTGATGCCATCTTCACTGAAACCGCCCTCCTGCCAGGACTGATATTATGCCAGGAATGGCCTCGGACGCCACCTCGGGGTTAGAGCCCCCGCTGAGAACGAAGACGAGACCTCGATCGCCCACGGCTTTCTTGATCTGATCTGCCATCTTCGGGTAAACTTTAGAGGTCAGATCAAATCCGCCATAATCATCGACGTGAGAGTCATGGCCAAAGATCACAAAACAGAGCTGGAAATCGAAGTCCTTGGCCATATCGAGAGCTGCCCCAAGCTCGCTTAAGAACTGTTCATCATCGGCATCGAATCCGATCCCGATATCGTAGTTGTTCTTCTCTTTGTTGTATACGGATTTGGACTGGTGGTTGAAATTTATGTGATAGACGTTGGTGTCGTCCCCAAAGAAGTTTCTCGTCCCATCTCCAAAATGAGGATCTACGTCTATTATCAGGAACCTTTCGAGTCCCTTCTCTTTCAGGTGGTTAATGGTGATAGCAACGTCGTTGAAGTAACAAAAGCCCCAGCAACTTCCAGGGCTTGCGTGGTGGCCTGCAGTTCCGGTATAGGCAAAGGCAGACTCGGCCTTGCCAGAGGTGACGATGTCTGCTGCCATGAGAACGCTCCCGGCCGAGAGTAGGGCCACATCGTAGTACTGCCTGTCGTAAGGCTCAGTCCTCATGTTTTCCATGTGCTCTGGCGTGTGAACCTTCTCTACCAGCTCCACAGGCGCAGGCTCTGGCTCGAATACCTGGACTTCATCGCCGTCCACGAGGCCAGACTTCATGAGAGCAATAAAGGAGGGGGCGATCCGGTTTTTGAGGACGCTATGCCCTTTCAACCCGAAATCGTAATGATAGATGACGGCAACTTTCATGAGCGTAACGTCTCCAGTGCCCTCTTATTAAACGTTCGGTTCTTGCCAAAAACTCTCTTAAATCTCCTCGTATCGGGGGTACCTTTCAAGGAGCATCCCTTCGACCAGGATAGGCATATCCCTCAAGGTGTCGTTGATGGCTCTTTGAAGCTCCCACTCTTTGCTGGAATAGATCGTGATCATGGGTTCACCTTTCTTCACAATCTCGCCCATCTTCTTGTGGATCAGGACTCCTGCCTTCTTATCAGCAGGTGCTCCAGCGTTCCTCGCGATCTCGACGATCCTCTTGTTGTCGAAGGAGATTATGTAACCTGTTGAAGGCGAGAGGATGTCTTCTGAGTACTCGCCAAGCTCGATATCGCTGCTCTTTATCGTGGGATCTCCGCCTTGCGCTTCTATGATCTCCATCATCTTCTTGTGGGCCTTGCCGCTGGTCAAGATCCGTTCTGCCACGTTCTTGCCCTCGCCCCGGGCCGCAACACAACCAAGGCCGGAGACGCACCCAATCTCAAGGAGTATTCCGGCAAGAGAGAGGCTCTTTTCTTTGAGGCTGTTTGGACCTTCGCCACATTCGAGCATGTTGAGTGCCTCTTTGACTTCCAGGGCAGGGCCGACCGTTCTTCCAACAGGAGATCCACCAAAGGTCATTGCGCACTCGACCCTGATTCCAAGCCGATCTCCAAGGTCGATCAGATCTTTTGCCATGGACCTTCCATCTGCAGGAGTTGGAAGCTTTGTTCCCGGTCCAACAGGCATGTCCACGACCACAGAATCTGCGCCAACGGCACCTTTCTTCGCCATTATCGATGCGAGCATCTGGCTGTAGGGGTCGATGGAAAGGGCGTATTCGGCTCTTATGAGCTTGTCATCTGCAGGAGCGATGTTCGTGGCTCCACCCCAGGCAAGTATCCCGCCAACCCGCTCTGTAATCTCCTTGATCTCATCGGAGTTGAACTCCACGGGGGCGAGGATCTCCATGAGGTCGGAAGTCCCTCCCGCACCGGTTATGGCTCTCGAACTGGTTTTGGGTATGAGAAGGCCGGCTGCTGCAACTATCGGAACTACGAGGAGAGATACCTTGTTTCCGGGAACGCCACCTATGCTGTGTTTATCCACCACGGGATGGGTATCGAAACGGATTCGCTCCCCTGTATCGATCATGGCCCTGGTGAGCCATTCAGTCTCCTGGGAGTCGAAGTCTCTCATGTAAAGGGTCGTAAGGTATGCGGATATCTCAACGTCGCTGAGGTTGTTGTCCACTATGTCCTGAACGATGGTGCGAATCTGGTCTTCGGTCAGCTTTTCATCGTCCATCATCTTCTTGATGTAGCTTATTGAGACTGGTTTTGGCGCAGGACCCACATCCAGCTCTTTGGCTTCGCCGACCATCTTGTGCGCTTCGGTGAATATGCCAATCTCGCCAGGTTTGACCATCTGGGTCGTGATGTCCAGGATGGCTGTAAGTGACGCGCCCTTCGCCCTTGCCCTCACCCTATCTCCTGCGTTCAGGCCCATCTCTCTGGCGTCGGCCAGGTTGAGCATGACTTTGTACTGCCCTATATCTATGTCAAAAGAATGGACTTCAAATATCATCGGTGTAGACCTCCTCGGCTAGATCAATAGTTTGTCCTCTGGCTTTAAACTTTTAGCTTGCGGGAGCGAGGAGGGCAGAGCGGGAAGTCCCCGGTCTTTAGGCAGGTTTCGTTAACTTTAGCCGTCACTCCCTTGATGACATTCACAACATTGGCTAAATTGGTTATTGGAGCGGCCTTGAACAGCACATGAAGAGGATCTTTGGCAAGCTCCTGTGTAAGTATCTCCATTCCAGGGTTGCAGGATAAAAACTATTACAGTTCATGGGACTTGGGATCTGCCTCTCCAATCTCTGCTACCGCCTCGATGTAATGCCTGTAATCGTCTTCGCTGAAACAGACGATGACCACCTTTTCAGGAACGTCGTTTTCTTCCAAGAACTTCGAGATCTCCTGAAAGGCTATGCAAGACGCTCGATCCTTTGGGAAACCGTAGGCACCAGTGCTGATTGAGGGAAATGCAACGCTTCTGATGGCGTTTTCTTTGGCCAGCTCAAGACAATTCCTATAAGCACTTGCAAGAGTCTCATCTTCGCCGTGACTTCCGCCATGCCATATAGGTCCTACTGTGTGAATCACATACCTTGCCGGAAGGTTATAACCCTGGGTCATCTTGGCATCGCCAGTAGGGCATCCACCCAGGATTTGGCACTCCTCCAGGAGTTTAGGACCTGCGGCCCTGTGAATTGCGCCATCAACGCCGCCTCCGCCACAAAGACTGTTGTTGGCGGCGTTCACTATGGCCTCTGTCGCCAATGTGGTTATGTCGCCAAGAACGATCTCTATTCGATCCTGCATCTTTTCAAAACCCCGTGTGTCCAGTTGTACAAAACTGCTATATCCCAATTTTGGGGCTGTACGGGGATGTACAGGGCTGTAACGGGTTATCTGGTTTGGACACTTCAAAATCCCGGTCTGATGCACACCTGACATCTTCTGGAACGATGTCGAAAAGCATTTCATCTTGGCATCGCCCACCCCATTTGAAAGAGGCACGCCTCACGCCCACCATATTGAAGCCAGCGCTTTCAAGAGACTTTATCGAGGAGATATTCTCTGTGGCAGATGAGGCGAAGATAGACCTGAGGCCTAACCTCGTAAAACCGTGATTGACAACAGCTCTTACAATTTCCTTTCCCAGCCCTTTTCCTCTGAAACCAAAGTCGCCTATCAGATATGATATCTCACAGGAATACTCAGTCCTGTTGTACAGCGAGGCAAAACCGAATGGTTTTTCCCCTGCTAAGACCACGAAATCCTCGTCCTTTGATGTCAAGAGGGATGTGGCAAGTTCTTCTTTGCTGGCAGAACCTGAGCGTTCCATGTACTTCGTAAGATTCAGATCGCTAAACCAGCTGAAGAGAAGTGGCGCGTCCATGACATTGGATCGCCTGAAACTAAGCTCGCCCCATGCGAATCCGTCGCACTTTTCGGCCAGGTCACCTCGTAGCGGGATCCGTCCACTTGGGAGTTTCTTCTCTTCGAGGGCCGCGTTCAGTATTTTCAAGACGAGATGAGCATAATCAACCCTTGCGGCCTTGGCAGCCCTGGCAAACCCACTTCCACAGGGGTTTATACAAGGGTTTGGGTTCACCTCGATCACGAAAGGCCGGCCGTCCTCGACCCTGAAGTCAACCCTCGCGTAGTTTTTCACCCCAAGCACCGAACACGCCTTTCTTGCAAGGTGTCCCATCTCCTTTTCAAGATCGGGACTGAGTGGGGCAGGACATAACGGCTCAGTCTTCTGATAAAGAGGACTATCTTCGATCCACTTTGCCTCGAATCCCAGAATCTTGGGAACGTTTTCAGGCAGGTCGAAAACGATCTCTGATATGGGCAGCACTTCGGTTGTGTTTTCCCGCATGATCAGGGCGATGTTCATCTCCCTTCCGTCTACATACTCTTCTACCAGAGCTGGTTGGTGATAGCTTTTCAGTACTCGCCCTACCTTGGCTCTGAGTTCATCTTCGTTTTCCGCGAGAGAATCGATGGTTATGCCTATGCTTGCATCTTCCAAAACGGGCTTTATGATCACAGGGTAACTCAGATTAAACGGCTCATCTTCGCTCCTGAAAAGTTGGAACTTGGGCGTTGGAACGTTCTCCCTTTCAAGGATCAGCTTGGATAGGTATTTGTCCCTGCACCGTTCCAGGGCCCCGGGCGGCGAGCCTGTATAAGGCAGTCCCAAAAGTTCCAACATTCCGGCAACGTAAGGCTCTGCCTTAAGGTCGTTTTCAAAGCCTTCGGCCAGGTTGAAGACCGCATCGAATTTGGTGAGCGAGAAGATTGAGTCGCGATTGCACCTGACAAGCACTGCCTCGTAACCTGCATCATTCAGGCTTTTCTTTACGCCTTTTGCAGTCTCAAGTACCTCGAGCTCTGCTGCCATCTCGGATTCGCACCGCTCAGATTCTGAGTCTGGCAGGTTGTAGAGAACGGCAATCCTCATAGAAATATCCCTTCGCGTTCCAAGGCAGCCTTGAAGATGGCACCGATGAGATCCTGATAAGAATAGCCTGCAGCGTAAGCTGCCTTGGGAAACCTCGAGTTCTCCTCTGGATCGGGTATCAGGCCAGGAAGGGCGTTTACGTCGATGACGCTGGGCTCGCCTTCTCGATCCAGCCTGAAATCGATCCTACAAAGATCCCTTATATCTAGAGCCTGAAATGTCTTTTGGGACGCCACTTCAATCCTTTCTTTCAGGTCAGCATCTATCTGAGCCGGGCAGACCGTGGTATCGCATCCTGTCTCGATGGAATCGTAGATCCATTTCACTTCGTAACAGTCGAAACGAGGTGCATCCAAGGGCAAAGAATCGAACGTCACCTCGACGACGGGAAGAACACGGGACGGCGAGTTTCCAACTACGCCCACCGTAAACTCTCTTCCGGAAAGGTACTCTTCGACCAGGGCTGGCTGGTGATAGGTTTTCACGATTTCCAAGATCACCGACTCGAGTTCTGCTTCATCATTCACAAGTGATCTTGCAGTAATCCCTATGCTGGATCCTTCGTTGTTGGGCTTTACGAAGAGCGGAAACTCAAGGCCAGAACGATACTCTTCAAAAGTGCGGAGAAGCTGAAAACGTGGCGTTCTGATCCCGTTTGCGAGGAGTGCCTCCTTGCATCTTCGTTTGTCCAAAGTGAGAGCAAGGGAGGTAACACCAGATCCCGTATAGGGTATGCCCAGCATCTCCATGATTGCGGGCATGTGGGCCTCTCTTGCCTCGCCTCTGATTCCTTCGGCTATGTTGAATACGAAATCGAATCCGCCCCGTCTAAGCGCTTCATAAGCGTTTTCGTCGGCCTCGACCACCGAAACTGCATCGGAATAACGGTGCAGAGCATCCCTTATGGCGTCGATGGTCTTTGGCGAGTCGAACTCGGCAAAGGTGTCGTCTCCAGACTCGCGGGTATATCCCACAGGCAGTGTGTTACAGGTTATGGCTACTTTCATTTAGACCCTCGGGTTAGGGTATTCGTAAACTTCGCCTTTGTAGTTGGATATAGTGGCACTTTCCCCGCCTACCGAGAGCAGGTAGTCTGGAGGAAGCACCGGAATCTTGCCACCGCCTGGTGAGTCTATGATCAAGTGGGGCACACAAAGGCCAGAGGTGTACCCTTGAAGGTGGTGGACCACGTCAAAGCCACATTGTAACGTGGTCCTGAAATGTTCTACCCCTTTGACCAGGTCGCAAAGGTAGATGTAATAGGGCCGGACCCTGTTTTTGACCAGCTTTTGCATCAGTTCCTTCATCACCTCAGGATCGTCGTTGACGCCCCGAAGCAGGACCGACTGGCTGCCCAGAGGAATCCCTGCATCTGCGAGGAGCTTCAAGGCCCGTTCGCTTTCTGGGTTAATCTCGCGAGGGTGCTCGAAGTGGAGGTTCATGTAGAGTGGGTGGTACTTCTTGAGCACTTCTACCAGTTTGGGAGTTATCCTTTCTGGCATGACTGACGGAATGCGGGTACCGATACGGATGATCTCCACATGAGGAACCGACCTGAGTTCGCCCAGGATTATGTCAAGGTCTTTATCGGTCCTGAGAAGTGGGTCGCCACCGCTCAGCAGGACGTCTCTGATCTCGGGATGGCTCCTGATGTAATCGATGCCCTGGAATATCTGTTCCATAGGCGTCTGCACTATCTTTCCTACGGTCCGTTTGCGGGTACAAAAACGGCAGTACATGGCGCAACGGCTGCTGACCATGAGCAGCACCCTGTCTGGATAACGGTGGACCAATCCTGGAACCTTGGTATCTCTTTCCTCTGATAGGGGATCTGAGACGTTATAGACGTCGCAGAGCTCCTCGATGTTAGGCACAGCCTGTCTCCATATAGGGTCGTTCTTCTCCGAGATTAGGTTGAGGAAATGTCTGCTGATCTTCATCGGATAGACCTGTTTTACTCGTTCTATCTCGTCCATATCAGCACCCAGACGGGCTAATCGTTCATTTAGCCGTTCAGTGACTCCATCAGCCGGTTGAGGTGGCTTTTCTTCGGGTAGGTCCCCAACAAAAGAGGATTTTCCGCCTGAAACGCAGGCAGCATTAGACATAAACCTTTTTTCCCTCCTTCTGCTTAGCGTTGGATTTATAAGGTATCTTTAAACATTTTGAACGCCAAGAGATGAGGTCAAAGGACCTAAATATCCCTGTAGAGGATTCAATAATATTGAATCCAGAAAAAATCCTTGATGAAATCGCATCAAGGGCTTCTAAGAGGACATTGTCGCTCATGTTATTTTCAATTGGCTAAATGGTTGATCTAGTAAATAAAACTGTTGATCTGCACGTTTATAACCATATAACCGTCTTATATACTGTATTTATTCCATCAAAAATCAGAAGCTCTGAATAGATAAATGATAAATCAATTTATTCGCGAATTCTGACTCAAAAGTGCTATATACCTATTCTAATCGAATTAACGCCAATTAAGTCCTATATATATGTCTTAAATCTCAGAATCTCTCCGAAAATTGGCTTATTTCGCCTATTTGTCCTGGAATATGCTTTGGCGACTTTTAATCAAGCGACTTGTTCTGATTCCCCAGAAGAAAAGACGAGCCTTTCGTTCTTTTCCGGCGTCCCACCAAGATAAATATAAGGCCAAAGGAAAAACAGCCCTCCTGGGATTTTGGCATTATAGTGTTTAACGACACATTTCGAACAAATCTCAAGCTTGCAGGAATGTGAGATTTGGTCTATTCGTGTCGTCAAACACTATTCTGACGAGAACCTAATTAGTTTCATCGAATTTGTTCTCAACTATAATGGAAGTGGTATACTGAAGATCGGATTGCAGCTTGGCCTCATGCTGACGATATTGACCGTCTCGGCCACCTTGGCTCTACCCGAGAATGTCGCTTTGGGAAATTACGACATCACATTCGATCTGGGTGGGGCGTACTACCCGATAACGACCGAGTATATGACGCCTGAGGATAACCCCAACGGGATTGAATACGCCTCGCACATATGTTGGCTGAAAGGAGACGGAACGATGATGATTGCCCTGACCGATTACGGAAGGCCGGTCGAGTTGAGCATCCCCGTCATCCGAACGAGCGTGATCAATTATCTCAACGGTGCCAGATGCAAAGATATACAGACTCATGAAGTGACCATCGATCTGAACCCTGCAGTCCTAGGATTGGGACAGTCTCAATCTGGCGAGGCGCTGTTCTGCGCGATATACTGGCCTTATGCCAATGAGACCGACGATGTGGTCTTTGGCAATACCGAATGCACCATCGCGTCCACGGCTCCAGTAGAAGTTACCGAAAGCTTGCTGAACACGGTTCGAGTGGAGTTACGAGAAGAATGTGAGGACGTAGCTGAAAACAAAGTGAGTTAAGGCAGCTGTAATCCTACCACAAGTAAGTGGATGGTCGCCACCTCGATGTTCCAAAAGAATCTTAAAGGAAGAGGAATTAAATTTATGACAAACGAGGTGGTTATAAACATGACAAAAGTCGGCGAAGTATATAAGTGCGAGATCTGTGGGAATGTAGTCGAGGTAAAAGAAGCCGGTGCAGGCCAGTTGGTCTGCTGTGGAAAGCCCATGGTCCAGATAAAGAAGGTGTGATTCAAAGCCACGCTGGGCAAATCGTCAATACACCTTCTCATATCGATTTTTTAATAGCAAATCAATTTCAAGAATTTCAGACTACCCTATTTGAGAACCCAGGACGACCTTCGTTATAATTTGAATAATCCTGAAGGCCATCGTTCATGTTGTTGTATCCAAGGTATCCCATGTTCTCGA
>CAZXBV010000037.1:0-9672 GCA_964639155.1 uncultured Methanotrichaceae archaeon | reverse complement strand
TGCCAGAGGTGTCAGGGCGACTTGCCAGGATGTTCTGGACGCCTGCGAGCTGGCGCACCAACAATCGTTCATCGCTTCAGGGCTCTGATTATCAACGCCCCGTCTATTTCTTCCGCTTCAGCCCTGAACCTCGCCTCTTCAAAGATCCGTTCCCGGTCAGATCCAGAATAGTTCGGGCCGGGATTCTGGATAGCTCGCACTTTTCGAAACGGTTGCATCTATGTGAGTGTAAGGAAGAACTGCATAGACCTTTGACCCGTTCCAGGCCATGAGCCCCTTGACGTAAATCGCACCACCCCCGCCCTCTATCAACTCAACGATCGAAACCCCGGCGCCGCCACAAAAACGCCTGGCCCATTCCATCCCATGTTCCGAATACCCCATATAGAGCGGGGTGTGGACGATGATGTAGTGAGAATATTCAGGGCCAAAATATGCTGAAAAATCTTCGCACTGGTTGAGCTGGATTTCGCTTATGCTGTCTTTGAAAAGGGCAAGAAGCTGTAGGGCATCAGCATCTGCGTGATTTCAGATGCACCCTATCACTCTAAACATATTGACGAATAAAGGATTTCTGGAATAAATAACCGTCTATCGAACACGAAGGATTCCAAGATCCAAATATGCGAGACGGTGCGCTTTTCCTGCCATCTATCTCGCTTCAAAAAGAGACTGTTTGTATCCTCGATCTCTACTAAAGGGCACGACATGGGCATCGCTGAACTACACCTCTACCGAGATACTGCCGGTCGTGGGACTATACACCTTTGTGCCAATAGCCCCTCATATCTATGCCATCAAGACACCGTGGTTGTTGATCTTTCCTTCACAGATTCTAGTCGAAGATATTCGCACGTTGTCGTCTGCCATCTTGTAATCGATCCGCACAATATCGAGGGGATGAAGGTGATTTTCTCGCCTGATCTCGTTGATCTTGCAAGCCACAGGTTCGGTTTCGGGCGAGACCACTATGCAAGTGTAATCTTTCTCGATGGCAGATCCATAGACGTTGTGGATCTTCTCCACTACGAACCTTTCTGCGCCCAACTCTTCTTTTAGGATATTCTTGAGGGTCTTCATCCTGGTGTTGAAGTCTCGAATGTAGCGAGTTCTCTGGCTTTTTGCCATCTCATCTGAGGTAAGGGCTATTACCACTAGCCCATCTTCTCCGGCTACTTCGAAGGCCTTTCTCAACAGTGCAAGGTGACCATCGTGGACGGGATCGAAGGTGCCGCCGACTGCAACTTTGCGGACCATAACATGTCGGCTAAGAGTTGAATTCACTATAAGTAATTAGCGGCCCCATCATCCGATTTTAAGGCAGCATTTGCCCAGAGTTTGAGTCATCTCACTGCCAGTATCTTGCCCACGATCCGTCTCGTGCTGCATAAGCTGCAAGGATCGTGATCATCCAGCCGGACTACCTTGGCGTCTATACCCCGGCTTGACAGCTCTCCTTTGAGGAGTTCTATATCAAAATGCTGATCGTATCCCAGAGTTATAACGTCGGGTTCCAGCTTTTCGATAGGCTTGAACATATCGATCTCGTCGCCAAGGATAGCATGATCGACCACTTCCAATGCCGAGACCATGAGAAGCCTTTGTTCTTGGGGGACTATCGGCCTTGGCTTGTGCTTTACGTTGACGTCTCTTGCCACTATTACTATGAGTTCGCCCCCAAGGGCCTTTGACTGCTCCAGATAGAGTAAATGGCCGGGATGAAGCAGGTCAAAGGTGCCAGTGGCCAGAACCCTAGTCAAACCAGTCCTCCTCGTCGTCCTCCAACTCAACATCCAGGATAGGTAACCTTCTCGCCCGTCCTGTGCCATCGTAACAGATCCAGCTTGTTTCGTCGAATGGAGGTGCAGCGATGATGTGATAATCACCAGTCTTGCCGAAGAATATCAGGTCTGCCCGCGACGGCCGAAGGTTGGGGGAAGGATGGCTGTGAACAGATCCCACCACCTCCATGTTGGGGAGCATGTACAACCTGATAAGAGCACTCTTGCTCGATGATTCCGTCCCCGGCAACATGATTACCTCGGTGATAACGTCATCTTCTGCCCTGAGCAAACCTGCAAACTCCACTGGCATGGTGGACTTAGACGCCTCAAGGATGAAATACAACGTATCTTTGGCGATCCCTTCCACATGTCTTTGCCGCTTCATCTTTGCCATCCTCGTATCTCAAAAATTCTCAAGTTACAAATAGCCTCCCCCAGCTTTTTCCACGGAGTTTGCCGCCCTTTCGGCCTTAAAGATCACGGTCTAATTCGAGATATAGTGCTTAACGGTATCTTTCAGACAAATCTCTAACTCGCATGAGTTTGGAATTTGTCCTATTCGTATCGTTAAGTACTATTCTGGCGAGAACCGATTAGAATCATTTAATCGGTTCTCGGCTATATCTGCCTAATTGGCAAGAGGGCCTCAGGTGGACGCAGTCTCCGGCCATCACCTTAGTTTCGGTGCCATCGTCTCGTCTCACCTTGAGGGCGCCATCCTCCTCTAGCCCTACAGCAACGCCCTCAAACTCAGAGGTCTTGGTGATTATCTTAACCCTCCTTTTCAAGGTGACGGAACGCGTCGACCATTCTTTGGATATGAGTTCGAACGATTCTAACATCTCTTCATATGCCCGTTCTACTTCTAAGAGGACCTTTTGGACCAGCTCTGCTCTGGATACGGCTCGGCCAAGCTCGCGGGATAGGGATGCCGCCTTCCACTCTTCTGGGAACGAATCAGGGTCTATGTTGGCGTTAATTCCAATTCCTACCACTGCATAATTTAGCCCGTCCATCTCAGCACCGATCTCGGTGAGAACGCCACATATCTTCTTTTCGCCCACGATCAGGTCATTGGGCCATTTGATTCCCACGTCCAAGCCGTAAAGATGAAAAAGGGCTCTTGTCAAGGCCACGCTGATTGCCAGATTGATCTTGAAAGCCTCTGAAGGCATGATCTTTGGTTTTAAGATTATGCTCATCCAGATGCCACCGGGCGGCGAGTTCCAGAATCGGTTCATTCTGCCTCGCCCGCTGGTCTGAACCTCGGCGAGAATTACGGTCCCGTTCGAAGCAGAAAATGCCATCTCCTTTGCGACTGCGTTCGTGGAGACGACCTCTTTGCAAAAGAGGATCGGCCTTCCCACAAACTCGGTCTCAAGTTTGCACTCTATCAACTCTTTGGCGAGGATATCTGGATGACCCACCAGACTGTAACCTCTTCCTGAAGATGATTCTATATCGTACCCTTCAGAACGGAGCGATTTGACGTTTTTCCATACGGCAGCTCGGCTCACACCCAAACTTAAGGCGATCTCTTCGCCCGAGATCCATTCTCCTCTTCTTTGGAGCAGGCTCCTTAGAACCTCTTTTCGGCTCAAAGGCAGGTCTACTCCTGTGGGGATGTGCCTTCTTGGGATGTCACATAAGCTTCTACGGCGGCCGAGATTGCGGCAACCTTTCGGGTATCTGCGCCGAGGGCCGAAGCCAGCGAGAGTCCTTTCTCGTACTCAGCTTCAGTCACTTTCTTCACATCAGTCATTATGTCTTCATCCTTCAGGAAGTGGGTGTTAATGTCACCGCGCCTGAACCGCTCATTCCTCAGGACTGCGATATGGAAGTTTATGTTGGTCTTGACCCCGGTTACTATGTACTCGTAAAGTGCCCTTTCCATTCTTGCGATGGCCTCTTTTCGATCTCTGCCTTGAGCTACCACCTTGGATATCATCGAGTCATAATATGGTGGTATCACGACCCCCGCGTAAACTCCGCTGTCTACCCTGATGCCAGGACCACCTGGGCTCCTGTACCTCTTAATTCTCCCAGGTGACGGCGAAAAGTCGTTGAGCGGATCTTCAGCGTTGACCCTGCACTCGATGGCCCAGCCCCTGATCACGATCTCGTCTTGAGAATAGGCCAAAGGTTCGCCGGAAGCGATCCTGATCTGCTCTTTTGCAAGGTCGACTCCCGTTACCATCTCGGTTATGGGATGCTCAACCTGCAGCCTGGTGTTCATCTCGAGGAAGTAGTAATCTCCTCGTGAGTACATGAACTCCACAGTCCCTGCGCTTCTGTAATCTATCGCTTCAGCGGCTTTGACTGCGATGCCGCCCATCTCTTCTCTTAGCTCAGGCGTCATTATGGGTGATGGCGACTCTTCGATCAGCTTTTGGTGACGTCTCTGGATGGAACATTCTCTATCCGAAACGTGGATTGTGTTGCCTTTATCATCTGCCAGAATCTGAAACTCGATGTGTCTTGGTTCTGCCAGGTACTTTTCCACGTAGACGGTCTCGTCTCCGAAGGCGGATTTGGCGATAGATTGAGCAGACTTGAGTGCCGGTCCCAGATCCTCGTCTTTCCAGACGATCTTCATCCCGATTCCGCCACCTCCCGCAGCCGGTTTCAGCATCACAGGATACCCGATCTTCTCGACTAAGTCTTTAGTCTCTTTGGGATCTTTGATTCCGCCTTCGCTTCCAGGGATGATTGGGACGCCTGCATCGCTCATTATGTCTCTGGCCGCAATCTTGCTTCCCATGCTATCAATGGCCCTGCTTGAGGGGCCTATGAAGACGATGCCACTCTCTTCGCAGGCTTGGGCGAACTGAGGGTTTTCAGCCAGAAATCCATAACCTGGATGGACTGCCTCGGCTCCGGTCTCTTCAGTAGCTTCCAGGATCTTGTCTATTCGAAGGTAACTTTGTGATGCTGGTGGTGGGCCTACGTAAACCGCCTCGTCTGCGTATTTGGCAAAGAGGGCATTCCTATCTGCCTCAGAGTAGACTGCCACCGTGGAGATGCCAAGCTCTCGACACGCTCTCATTATTCGTATCGCGATCTCTCCACGGTTGGCGATCAAAATCTTCTGGAACATCACCAAGGTTAAAGCATCATGAGGGTAAAAAGCTTTGGCGAGGCCAAGGATTTAATAATTTCAGGCCTCATTCGGAAAGCCATGAAGCCAAGGGAGATCTCACGGGAGGAATGCGAAGAGTTTTTGTCCAAGGCCAAGTTTGGAAGGCTGGGCCTTTCGGTGCAAGACCTGCCTTACGTCGTCCCCATATCTTATGTATACTCCAAAGGTGCTCTCTTTCTCCATTCAGGCCTTGGCGGAAAGAAGCTGGAAATGGCAAAAGAGAATCCAAGGGTCTGTTTTGAGGTGGACTCTTTGGATAAAGGCAAGTGGACGAGCGTGGTGGTTTTGGGCAAGGCCAATCTTTCAGATGACATAGTGGCAAAAGAGAAGTTGTTTGAGATCTTCATAAAGAGCAAGATGGCAGGTCACGGTGGAAAAGCCTTCAGGCGAGAAGAGCTTGAGAGGATGCCCATGTGTATCTGGGAGATCGAGATCGAAGAGATGACCGGGCGCGAAGGCTTTTGGTGAAAGAGTGGACGTGATGAGTCGAGTAAATCTTTTGGGGTGCGGTAGAGGGCGAAAGCTGGACGATCTCGCCCTTCAAGCCGTGGCAATTTGTGTCTCGTCTCTGATAATTGAAAATGTCGTTAAACACTATTAACATTGATGTGGACATCTAACGGCTGCAGGATAACTTTGCATGACTGCGATCAAATGGACCGAGAAGTATAGGCCCCGCGACTTGAGTGAGGTTTTGGGGAACGGAAAGGCCATCTCAGACCTTCAAAGCTGGGCGCAATCTTGGGTGGTGGGCGTTCCAGAAAAGAGGGCTGTCATCCTTTATGGACCCGCCGGTGTCGGTAAAACTTCGGCAGCTCTCGCCTTAGCTCGCGAGCTTGGTTGGGATCAGATCGAGATGAACGCGAGCGATGATAGGACCGCTCGCGCCATCGATAAGGTGGCAGGCTCTGCTTCCAATATGAGGACCTTTTCGGGCAAGAAAAGGCTCGTCATCCTGGACGAAGCAGACAACCTTTACGGAAGGGTGGATCGAGGCGGAACCGCTGCCATGCTCAAGCTCGTAAAGAGTGCCAAGCAGCCCACCGTTCTGATCGCCAATGAGTATTACGACATATCGAAACCATTACGCGATGCCTGTCTTGGGATACAGTTTCGGAGCATAAGGAAGAGTACGGTGGCTTTGGTTCTCAAGAGCATCTGCAAGGCAGAGGCGGCAGGCTGCACCCCTGAGATGATTGTCGAGATCGCAGAGAACGCCGGTGGGGATCTTCGAAGCGCCGTAAACGATCTCCAGGCAGCTTTGGAAGGCGTCGAGGTCGGTGACGTTGGCGAAGTTGTCACAGGTGAGCGCGATTCCAAGTCTTCCATATTCGAAGGTCTCGCCAGAATATTGAGGGGATCAAACCCTTCAGAAGCCTTGAGGATAACCTATTCATTGGACGAGAGCCCCGAAGATTTGGTCCACTGGATCGATGAAAATCTTCCTTTAGTATACGAAAAGGATGATCTTGTCCGGGGTTTTGATTGCCTTTCCAGGGCGGACGTTTTTTTAGGACGTGTCAGAAGACGTCAGAATTATGGTCTTTGGCGTCATGCTTCCTTCATGATGACGGCAGCGGTCTTGGCGGTGAGACAGAAGAAAAGAGGTGGTTACATCGCCTTTAGACCTCCAAGCCTCTGGAGGCGGATGGGTCAGACCAAGGCTGCAAGAAACATCCGCGACTCTGCAGCGTTGAAGATCGGGCGGCATTGCCACGTCAGCGCAAGAGTGGCCAGGTCCGAGTTGATGGGCTTTTTTGGCCTGTTACTGAAAGATAAGGATCTTGCGCCAAAGGTTGCGGCTTTGCTCGATTTCAATCGGGAAGAGATCGCCCTGTTGATGGGGACAAAGTCCACCACAAAGAAGGTATCCCGGATCTTTGAGGAAGCTCAACGTCTCACAGAAGATGAGAGGATTGCAGATATCGAGCTTGGTTGGGGCGGGTTCAAATCTGTTGGTAAAAAGGCTTCTGGCGATGTGCCTAATGATAGCGAGCCTTCAGACAAAAAAGTGAGTTCCAAGCCGTCTCGATCCGCCCAGGCGAATAACGAGACTGGCGAGGTTGCCAGCCAAAAGTCGCTCTTTGACTTCTAATTTCGACTTCTGGCCAGGTTAAGTATAGTGTTCACCGATTGCCTTTCGGACAAATGTCGAACTTGCAAGAGTTTGAGACTTGGCCTACTCGTATCGCTAATCACTAATCTTTCGAGAACCGATTAGTTTCATCTGATCGGTTCTCAACTATAATTGGTTCTCGACTATAGATGACGAAATCAGAAACCTGATTCAGGAAATCAGAATGTCTCGATCTCTTCTTTCATCAGCTTTTCGGGAATGGTGGTTATGTTCTCCAGCCAGTAGTCTGCGATCTCGTCTATCTTTGGCTGGACGCTGGATAGGCTGGCGCCTTCTTTCAGAAGGGTCTGGGCGCTGAGGACGTGGGGCTGATCGATGGGTTTTCCTATCTGGGAGAGGATTCTAATGTAGACTTCTTCTACTTCTTCGACCTCTTCTACGATCTGGTTTGCGATCAGGTTTGAGAGGAGGTTGTATATCTTGCCGACGTGTCTTATGGGGTTTTTGCCGGCGGACGCCTCCATGCTCATGGGCCTGTTCAAAGTTATGAGGCCATTGGCCCTGTTTCCTCTGCCCACGGATCCATCGTCGCCCATCTCGGCCGAAGTTCCCGTAACCGTGAGGAAGACCGAACCCCTTTCGATGTCGTCGGCCACGTTTACCTGGACGTTGACCTTTCTGGGTGTGTAGTTAGAAGCATTATCTTGGATTTTCTCGGCGATCTCTCTTTTAGCTTCGATGTAGTGGTCTAAGTTATCCAGGTGTTTTCCTACCATGGCGCAAGCGATTGTGAGACTAATGACGTCGCCTTTTCTCATGCCCATGACTTTGACATCTTCACCTATTGCAGGGATCTCGTCTCTGAGGTTCATGAGGTAGCGTTCGGTGTTGTAGACCAGGTTTTCGGTCTCTGACAGGGGGGCGTAACCTACTCCAAAAGAGGTGTCGTTCGCGCAAGGTGCAGCTCTTTGGAAAACGTCTCGAAGGTCGGAAGATCCGGTCCCGATTTTGGATTCTAGGATTAAGTCTTCGTTTACATCTAGGTTTCTAAGGGTGCTCTTCATATGGTTTTTAGCCGCCTTGATGGCGATGATGTCAACGGGAATCTCTACTTCGTTGAAGTATCTGGTGGCTCTTCCGGTTAGAAGGATGTATATGGGTCGGATGATCTCGCCGCCGCCAAAAGCTGGCCTTGACCTGCCAGCCACAATTTGGGTTTCGTCTGTGTTGTGATGAAGGATTGTGCCTACCCGCTTTGTATACTCATGACAGAGGGCTCGGCTGATCGATTCTGAGATGCCATCGGCGAGGCTGTCGGGGTGACCTATTCCTTTTCGCTCTACAAGTTCAGTCATTTGCCTCTCGACAGACAGCTGATTTAGTTGCTCGACCTTGATATTTCTCATCTTTGCCCCTTCCTCGGTAATGTCTGGTTTGGCAGAAAGGATCTATGGCATATTAAGATTTGGTCGACCTATTTTCGAGGGGGGATGGGCAAAGCTGGAGACAATAGAATCGCAAATAGGGCGAAAGCGGGTTGGATGATGGAAATGTCAGAATATGAGGGTGTCGATGGGGGCAAGATGAGGACATGATGGATGTTGTCTTTGCACCCTTTGCGAAGCGCAAGGGGTAAATCTTCTGGTTATAGTGTGGGAAGATATGCGGCTCGTGTACATGGCGGGTAAAGGTGGCGTTGGAAAGAGCGTATGTTCGGCTGCCACAGGTCTTTGGACGTCTCAGATGGGTAAGAAGACGCTCCTCTTCTCGATGGATCCGGCTCACTCCCTTTCTGATATCTTGGAGGTAGAGATCGGAAACAAGCCAGTCAAGATCGGGGAGAATCTGGACGCGGTCGAGCCAGACGTTGAGGCTGAGGCCACTAAGTTTCATGCCAGTTACAAGAACCTTTTCAAGGCCATCTTCGAGATGTTCGAGTTTCAGATACAGCCACAGGACTTCAGCGTAGTTCCGGGCGTTGGCGAGTTGATCTTCATGGACCGGCTCTACGACGTTTACATGGAAGGAAAGTATGACGTAGTGGTGATCGATTCTGCTCCGACTGCGTTGGTTCTTCCGCTTCTCAAGCTCCCCGAGGTGACCACTGGTGTAGTGTCGAGGCTTCTTGGCATGAAGTCTCGTTGGACTGGCATTCTCAACATGTTGGATCCCGGATTTGGCGATTCGGTCCTCACTGAAGTGAGACGGCTCCGGGCCAAGGCCGAGACGATGAGAAATGCCCTTGTCGATCCTGCGACTACCACCATCTCGGTCGTCTTGATACCCGAGAAAGCGGCGGTCCTAGAAAGCGAGCGTTTGATCAATACGGTCGAGGCTCACGAGGTTTTCGTCGATTCGGTCATAATCAATCACGTGATGGCAGAGTGCGATTGTGATTATTGTAAGGCTCGTGTTGCGGCGCAGGAAGGCCATATCGAGGAGGTCAGGCAGAAGTTTGAAGGAAAGAGGATCGCTCTTCTGCCATCTTACGGCGAAGAGGTGAAGGGTGAGGCCTTGATGGAAGTTGCGCGAGAGCTCTACGGGCGCGGGCAGCTGGAAATATGAATGTGGCGAAGGGGCCTTGAGCCTTCGATGGGCTCTGGCCTCCTTGCCACTCTGACTTGAATCGACTTTTTATCGCATCTTTGACGATGAGAAGATTGTGCGGATAC
>CAZXBV010000036.1:1849-9674 GCA_964639155.1 uncultured Methanotrichaceae archaeon | reverse complement strand
TTTAGATGTGCGGACCCAAGTCCGCCCGATATTTTCAGGCGGTGATCTTGGATCTGGCGATGTATTTGATCAAGTCAGGTGCTAACCGAGTCCTCATCTTGATCTGGGTTGTGGCATCGTCGATGCTCTCGCCTCTGGTGATCAGGTTTCCGATCTCCTCGATGGCATTTTCATCGACCACGAAGTACTCGTCTATGTCTTTTCTGTGGCCCCAGACGTCCCCTTTCAGAAGGTCAATTCCCTGCATCTCCAAGAAGAGCTTCATGGCCTTGGACATGGTCTTGTAATAAGACGGCGGAATCTGGACTGCCCTCAGCCTCGGGCATGCTCTCATCAGGTTAAGCAAATCCACGTTGGAGGGTCTAAAGGCCATGTGGACCATTTTCTCGTTCTGGCTCAACGTCAATATCTCATCTTTTGAACTTACAACTCTAATTCTCATCGAAATCAAACCTCACAATTACTTAGATGTGATCAACGTATTAATAGACACTTGCGTTGTTCTCTAACGTTCAAATGTATACTAAATACCAGATTCCCCGTACCCCTGCAGACTCGTTCTAATAAGAATAGAATATCTATTGATGTTTCGAAGGCAAATAATGGTTCATAGGTTCATCTCAAGGAATTTCATGCTTTAGAAATCGGTGTCATGCAAAGGTTGTGGAACAAAGGCAATGGGCTAAGAAATTCTTCTTGTCATCGCCCAGGATGACTCATTTTGGGCTATGCAAGCGGGAAGGGAATCATTTGGATATCATCGAAAATCAGGATGGTGCGACTTAAGTGACCACTTTTTACACATCATGCTTATGATCCTATTTTGCGTACAATAAGGATAATAATTAGATTCCAAATCCAAAATTTATACGAAAGGGATAGTCAAACCACGGTGACGCACCCTTAAAGTAGCTGATATCACCATGCTATAGTGCTTAACGATACCTTTCGGACAAATCTCTAACTCATAAGAGTTTGAGATTTGTCCGAAAGGTATCGTTAAGCACTATTCTGGCGAGAACTGATTAGACACGTCTAATCGGTTCTCGACTATAAATCGCCCTCATAATAATGACGAAAATTGATTAAAAAAATCCCAAGGCGACTCATTGATACCATACAATTTGTTTGGATGCTCGACTATAAAACCGATCACTTTCAAAACAGACACCATCATAACAGAAATGGTGGGGCCACGGCGATTCGAACGCCGGTCACAGGACCCCCAGCCCTGTAGGATATCCAGGCTACCCTATGGCCCCTCAATGAATCCCTGGACGCAGATCACCTTTATAAAGTTATCTCTGGGCGCACTCTCGCTTCATCCCCACAGACAGCATCCAAAGGCCGAACAGAACCAAAAGCCCGTTGAATAGGATCGAGAATGGGTTGAAGGCATCAGGCACAATGGTGAACAAAAACACGCCAGATGCAACCGTTCCTGCGCCGACGAGCACGATTCCGACCCGTGCCGATACCAGCGTGTAGATAATGCCCACAGAGATCAAAACAATTCCCGCAACGATCAGCGGATCCAAGGCGATCATATGTTTCGCCTTCTAGCTGACGCTTACTTATAGGTTATCCTGACGCCGCCTCTGATTTGTGCCACAAGCAAAAATAGACCTACGTTGTGAGTTCTTGTCGCGCCCCATATTCGACGAAATGCCGCATCACTTCGAACGTCAAGACACCCGATGAGATCTATCGCCTTCTATCGATCGTGCTATCGAGTCACCTCTTTTTCCCAAGACGTGATGACTTCGAAAACCTATTTAGGCCACCTTTGTCATAATACGATGTCATGAAGAGGATCTACATGGACCATGCCTCAACCACCCCCATGGCAGAAGAAGTGACAGAGGCAATATGCGGAGCCTTCCGCGATACTTTCGGTAACGCGTCTAGCCTCCACTCTTTCGGAATAGAAGCAAAAGCCGCCCTGGAAGGTGCACGAGAAGAGGTTGCAAGCCTGATCGGGGCAAAGGCCGAAGAGATATACTTCAACAGCGGCGGAACCGAATCAGACAACACCGCCATAAAGGGCGTCGCCATGAAGAACCAAAACAAGGGCCGCCACATAATCACAACCTTCATCGAACACCCTGCAATCCTCGAACCTTGTAGCTACCTGGAACGCCAGGGCTATGAAGTCACATATCTTCCGGTCACCTCAGAAGGCATAATCCGCATAGAAGATCTAGTATCCGCGATACGCAAAGATACCGCCCTCATCTCGATAATGCACGCCAACAACGAGATTGGAACGATCCAACCCATCGAAGAGGTCGGCAAGATCGCAAAGGAGATGGATATTCCCTTACATACAGATGCGGTCCAGACCGTTGGCAAGATCCCAGTGGACGTAAACGAGATGAAAGTAGACCTTCTTTCCATCTCTTCGCACAAACTTCACGGTCCAAAAGGCGTAGGTGCCCTTTACATTCGGAAGGGCGTTGAGATCGAGCCTTTCATGAATGGTGGCGGTCACGAAGCGGGCCTTCGATCCGGGACCGAGAACGTTCCTGGAATCGTGGGTCTTGCGAAGGCCGCAGAACTTGCCAAAAAAGAGATGCCTCATGATATGATGCACCTTGCCCAGATGAGAGACTGGATCGCAGACTTCGTCCTGGAACGGATAGAAGACTCTTGGGTCAACGGCCACAGAACCAAGCGATTGCCCAACAACCTCAACTTGGGGTTTCGCTACATCGAGGGCGAAGCTTTGCTCTTCCGCCTGGACGCAAAAGGCGTTGCGGTCTCCACCGGATCTGCGTGCTCCTCCAAAAAAACTGAGGCAAGTCACGTCCTAACGGCAATAGGGCTCAAGCCAGAGGATGCTCACGGATCATTGAGAATTACCTTGGGACGAGGGAACACAAACGAGGAAGCAAAATTTGCAGCCCAGACAATAGTGGAATCGGCTCGACAGCTTCTGGACATGTCTCCATTCAGAAGGTGAGTTATCTCAAAATTCCTTCTTTTTTCTCTTTCAACATCCTTCGAAGCCATCCGCATATCTAATCCTGCTTTTTTTTATGTGTGATGTGAAATTCCAGCCAAGGACGTTTTAAGCATGGGATACTAAGATACATTTGTATGACGACGAGATGGAAAGAATGTTGGAATGTAGCGCCGGACATACATATGCTATTAAGGGAGAGCGAAACCCTGGAGGATGCCAGAAACCGGTTCGTGAACTATCTTAATACATTGAACTCTGGCTATCAACACCAATTTCGTGAGATAGAATCCTGGGACTATGTTATCTTTAGGGAAGGGATTCGATGTCTGAATAGCATCTTGTCTCCACGAAATGAACTTCTAACTGGGACATCATCGTTAGAATATATTTGGACTGCTGCTAAAAAAGGAGACTCAGTGGTGTCCGATGGCTTCATCGACGAGGTCGCCCACCTATTCAAGTCAATAAAGGTCCAGTCTGACGTTTATCCATCCCAGCTGATGAGAGGCATAGAAACGCCCGATTTCGAAAAATATGATGGGAGAGAAGCTGCTTTGCAGCGATCCAACTACTTGGACAAGATGGTCGGGCGGATGGACGAATATATATCAAGATATCCCAGTGGTTTGGACGCTGAAGTCATAAAGAGACGAGCCGAGAACAAAAAACGGATTTTGGAGCATTTCGGTGCCACACCAGATGATTGGGACGAATGGAAATGGCAGTTTGACCACGTTTTCAAGGACGAGAACGGACTGGAAATTATTAAAAAAATAGTAAAATTAGCCCCATCTCATGAAGAATCGATCAAACTCGCCGTGGAGAACAAAGTTCCCTTCGGCGTAACTCCCCACTATCTTCATCTCATGGACCCTGTGCCTGGCGATCTCGACTTTGCGGTGAGACGGCAGGTGTTTCCACCCTTAAGCTACGTCCAGAACATGATCAAACATAGAAAAGATAAAATGTGGGCATTCGACTTCATGCGAGAGAATGACACGTCCCCGATAGATCTGGTGACCCGGCGCTATCCAAGAGTCGCCATAATCAAGCCTTACGATTCCTGCCCACAGATCTGCGTATACTGTCAACGAAACTGGGAGATAACCACTCCGTTCATGCCGTCTGCCAAAGCTCCAGAAGAGACTGTCGATGCTGCGATAGACTGGTTTGCAGAACACGATCAGATGATGGACATCCTGGTAACCGGCGGAGATCCATTGGTCTTGGAAGATAGCTCGATCGACCGTATACTGGGCCGCCTTTCGGAGATACCTCATTTAATAAGCATAAGGATCGCCACAAGGACCCCGATAACAGTGCCTCAAAGGATTACAGCAGAGCTTTGCGAGATCTTCGAAAGCTACCACGAGTTGGGCAAAAGGTGCCTTTGCGTGGTCACTCACTTTTCCCACCCCTACGAAGTCACCCCAGAGACCGTCGATGCGATCAGGCGGATCAGAAGGCTTGGAATGGACGTATATAACCAACAGGTGTTCACCTTTGCAAACAGCAGGAAGTTTGAGACCGTCGCCTTGAGAATAGCGATGAAAAAGATTGGGGTAGATCCCTATTACACCTTCAACATGAAAGGCAAATCCGAGATGGTGGATTACGCAGTACCCATCGCCAGGATTCTGCAAGAACGAAAGGAAGAGGCTCGGCTGTTGCCAGGCATTTTCAGAACAGACGAACCGGTCTTCAACGTGCCTTTTCTGGGAAAAGACCATCTTAGAGCTTGGCAAAACCACGAACTAATCGGCATACAGCCTGACGGAAGACGAATCTACTGTTTCCTCCCCTGGGAAAAGAACATCGCAGAGGCCAAGCCTTACATCTACACGGACGTTTCCATAAGCGATTACCTAAACCGTTTGAGAGATCGAGGAGAAAACCCTGAAGATTACAAGAGCATATGGTATTATTACTAAAGGATCACTAACAAAAATACGGAGAATGTTCACAAAATTAAGGTTCGAGCCACGTTTTGTTCGATTCATCAAATCCTGATGTTGTGCATGGCCTATTTTCGAAGCCCCACGAATTACGTGTGGCCCAAAATATGGCCGAAGTGGCCACCTATCTTCGGCCAAACAACATTGACTCAGCTATTTGGTTTAGAGGGCACGCATAGCTTCCATCCAGCACCAGGCTGTGAGAACTCCTCGATCGAGTCTCGATAACGCCGATTCTGGGTCCACAAAGAGTTGAGATTAGAACCTCACGACCTGGATAAAGGTCGCCAAAACTCGACGAAATCTCAGGTCCCGCAAACGTAGTTCTCGGCACCTGGGGTGGACGCGGTGAAGTACCAATCAGATTTCAGGTTGGTGTCTGTTCCATCAGGATACCTGGACCAAGCAAAGCTGTTTTTGGAAGGATCCTCCAGGAGGTGGGACTTGTCCACAATGTCTCCTTCGGGCCAACTCTTCAGAATCACCACTCCTATGAGATTTTCATGGACCCACCGCTCGTCGCCCTCGACTAAGTAGAACCCCTTAGCAGGGATCGTGGTCTCGGGAGGTATTTTTATTATTCCAGTCCATGGCGATTCTGAATCGACTATCCAAACATCCCAGCGGCCTATGTCCGCTTCGCTCTCTCCAGAGTTGTACAGCTCCACCCACTCTGTAGCATCATCGGGCGGCCCAATCTCTGCCTCGTTAATCACCACAGCGCCCATAGACGTCCCAGACACAGATACAACCGCCAAGCTCACTAACAACACGAACAACGAACACGAAATCCAGTTCACGATTAGTCCCCCACTTCTCGTTATCTAGGTCCCCAAAAAGGGGATAGATGCCGAATAATAGTGTTCAGGTAGATAACTGTATCGATTCGATGAAATTGAGATACATAGTGCCTTCGCAGTAGGTAGATTGACCTTCAAGACCCTTCTATCTTCGTTCTCATTTGCTTTGCGTCCTTTGCCACATCGCGCTTTCCCAACACCCGTGTGATCTCCTCTATGGCTTCGAGGTGTCGGACCACCTGATCCAGATAGTTTATGAGATCTCCAGTATAAGCGTACATGCCATAATCGGACCCAAAAGTCTGAATGATCTGGTTGGGACTTAGACCGTCTGTCCTCATACCCAAGATCTTGAGAGATATGTTCCGCTCGACACAGCCACAATAAGGCGATTCTTTGCAGCCACATCTCGTAAAATCCTTGGCGAAATTGAGCAGTTCCGCTCTCAACTTTGGATCTAGCTTCGATAAATCCTCGCTCGACATCAAATCCAGAACAGAGCCGTGAAGCGCTCTTTGAGAGATCGGGGTCCTCAAGGTGGCCGAAATCCGTTCTGCAGCTTTCAGGTACAGGTCTTCGAACCGTTCAAGCTCCACCGCAATCTCTAGAGGACTCTTGTCCGTTCTCAAAGCCTCCCGCACGATCTTCACCTGTTCAGTCGAAAGAAAGTGGACTGAGGCAGCCTTTCCGAGACGAGTGGGGCCAGTCCCCTTGACAAGACCCGCATTTGTTAAAGCTTTTAGGGACGTGTTTATGTCGTCTAATCCCATGGTGAGATTGTGAAGCTTGAATAGGTCCTCCTTTGATCTTGCCACAACCGCGTTGGCGAGAACCTCTTCTTGCTGTTCTTCTTCAGGATATTCTGGCAAAACGTCCTCCATCTGGCCACGAAGAAGCCGTAAGGCCACCTCGTCTTCAGACTCGCCCTTTCCACCCTGATAACGCCGACCCGGCTCTGGAAGGAGATATACTACCCCTAGATCATGGTAACCTGGCCTTCCGGCTCGCCCCAACATCTGATTGAACCCGTGAACACTAAGCCACTCAATACCCATCGCCATGGAATCAAATATCACTTGAGATGCCGGAAAATCCACGCCCGCCGCCAAAGCCGCCGTCGTAACAACTGCATGAACTTCGCCTTTGGCAAAAAGATCTTCTATCTTCTTTCGTTCGTTGTACTGAAGCCCAGCGTGATAAGCTGCCGCGCCTGGTATGGCTCTGGCCAGGTCGTTGCAATTCTTCCTCGAATTGGTGAATATGATACTCTGGCCTCTGTAACCCGTCGATGAGACTTTCGAATGAGCCTCTTTGACTAATTTTCGTATCAGACCTCGCCGTGATGGAAACTCAGTGAAAATGAGATGGCGCACTATCGGAACTGGCCTTAACTCGTAATCGATCAGTTTTGCTCCGAGGTTTTTGGCAAGTGCTACGGGATTTCCCACAGTCGCCGAGAGATATATGAACTGGGCTTTTGGGAAGGCGAACCTTAACCTCGCTATGAGCCCGGCCAGACGATGACCTCGCTCGGGCTCTTCTAACATGTGAACCTCGTCTATGACAACAGTTCCTACCTTGCCCAAGCTCCGGCCCGAACGAAGAACTTGATCAACACCTTCGTAGGTCCCAGTAATTATATTCGAGTTCAAATCTTGTCTCATCTTGGAGGAATTGCCCAACTTAATCCGGCTAACCCCCACCTTGATGGATGTGGAAAGTCCAAGCTCTCGGTAAAGTGAGAGCTGGTTGTATTTCTGGTTGGCAAGAGCAACCAGAGGGACCAAAAAGAGGAACGTACCCCTCCCTTCGAGGACGTTCTTGACTCCGGCCATCTCTCCAACTAAGCTCTTTCCGGTAGCAGTTGCAGATACCACCAAGAGGTTCTTGCCATCGAGAAGGCCACCTTCTACAGATTTGGCTTGGACTGGAAGAAGGGACTTAACCCGTTTTTCCAACATCTCCTTGAAGGCAGGGGGCAGATCTAAAGATGCCACCCCCATCGAAAACTCCTCTTTTTGGGCAGGAATCTCGTCGAACTTCGTAAGCTTTGGGTCCAACTTCTTTAAGGCCATAAGATCCAGAACCTCGTCTAGATCTCGGCG
>CAZXBV010000036.1:0-1749 GCA_964639155.1 uncultured Methanotrichaceae archaeon | reverse complement strand
GTGCCAGCTTTTCTAAGAAGCTTTATGACATCTTCGGGATTGAGATATCGATCGCCGTTCTTCGCGCTCTTTATGAAAAACTTGTAAACTCGGGGCCCCTTTGAAGTATTTCGAAGCCGGAGACTCCCCTCAAAGAGGGGCTCCTTGCCTCGAACGGGGAGCAAAAGGACCTTCCCCTTCTCGGCCTGGGCCAGAATATGGAGTGCCATCTAAAAGATCGAGAATCTCGATGGGATATCACTCTTTGGCCAGGTCGATCAGCTCGTACTTGAGCCCTTCAGACTCAAGCCTGCTGAGCAGATTTGGGACCTGCTCGTCTACGCTGACTATTACCGACGAGACACCGTGATAAGCTGCTTCTACTACCGAATCTTTCGCACCGAAAAAGACGTTAGGTTCTCGTCCCACCTTCCGAAGCGAAATCAATGCCTCAATCCCCAAAGCGCCTACCATTTTGACGTCGGAGACTATCTGGGATAGCAACTTGATATCCGCCTTATTAGATCCGCCAAGATGGGCTCTTGGAACTTTGCATATGGTTATCGTCGCCTCATCGAGGCTGATCAGCCCTTTCAGGTCTGAGACGCCAACATCTTCTCCTTCCTTGGCGTTGGATATGGTCACTCCGGTAGCTTCTACCCCATCTTTCCTGTTGGCGTAAAGGAGGCCATCTCTCATCACCAGGTATACTTTTTCTCCTTCATCTAGATCTTCTTCGGCAATGGCGGGCCAGACAGAAACTTGGCTGATGACGTCTTCCATCACGAACCTGGCATACTGTTTCAGCTCAGCCGCGCTCTCAAGAAGCCACTCAACCCCCTCTTTTGTAATCCGGTACCTCATCCTGCCATCGGTGACGACAAGGCCGTTTGCTACCAGATCCTTGATGTACTCAGAGATCGCCTGAGGCGTAACCCCCATGCTCTCAGCAACCTCTTTCTGGCGAACGTTGGGCTGATTGGCCGCTATTTCTACCAGGATCTGAAACCTCGAACTATCCCGTTTACTCCGCAAGACATCGACCATTAATTTACACCTTTAATCTGATTCTTTAGAGATCTCAATGCGCTGACCCCGTACTGTCAGATCCTCTGATCGTTTTGCAGCGCCCTTGATGAAGGCCTGACTGAGATTCAGCTCTCTAGAGAGATTTGCAAGAGATGTGTTGCCCTTAGCAACCTCTTCTTTAGTCTTCTCGGTTACTTCACGCAGCTCGTCTTTCGACATGGAGGTGAGATATATGAGCTCACTCAGATCCTCTAACGAGCAGACGAAATTGGCCTGAACCCGGGAATAACTGGAGTGATACTCCTTTTCTGGGCTTTCGCCTGGATTTGGCATCTTCCATTTTGTCTCAGTTAACCCGCTCTTACGCAAAAGGCTCAAACTCTTGCGAACACCATTTTCGTCGCTGATCATCTCTGAAAGTTCCTTTTCGGTCCTCCAACCCAGGCAAATCTCGTCAAACACTCTCTTATGAACGTCTGAACCGAAAGCCTGAAGTAAGGGAACCAGATCTGAAGGATCGTTGATGATCCGAGTTCTCTTTCCCATCGAACAAAACCTCGCTTGCTATTTTAGCGCTCAAATTTGATAAAGCTTTGGAAGGAGATGTCACCGTACCGAGACTATAGTCTAGAACCGATTAGATGAGACTAATCAGTTCTCGCCAGAATAGTGCTTAACAATACGAATAGGACAAATCTCTAACTCTTGCGAGTTCGAGATTTGTCCGAAAGGTATCGTCAA